>CANFVI010000201.1 GCA_947450405.1 Flavobacteriales bacterium | reverse complement strand
GTTTAATAAACGTTGACACCAACAACATGAGTGAAGGCATTTACATGGTTTTTATTCAAAGTGGGATGAAGGTTGTTACCGAAAAGATTGTGGTTGGCAGGTGATTTTAACTTTCTTGAATTTCTCAAAGAGCATATTGTATACCCTTTCGGGTACAGAAAAACATATAGAATAAGTATTTATACCCTATAGGGTACATTTTAGATAATTCCCAGGAATCATTCGTGAATCATTAGGATTCAATGTATTCGGTATAAATTTCTAATTTACTCAAACTTGATATCACAATTTGTGACCTCAAGTTTGTAACACATTTTAAATCATATTTTGAAGTTAAAACCTCAACAAAAAAGGACGTCTTTCAACGTCCTTTTTTAGTGTTTATGCAATATCAAATATAGCTTTATCGGTAATTGCAAATGAATTACGACAAAGATGCAATTTGGTACTTGAGGTTTTAGTTATTGAATTGAAATTGTAGATTTTTCATCACTTTAATTATTTCATCAAATGTAGGTGGATTACCATAGATCATTTCCCTCCTCATGATTTCATAATCTTGTTCTATTGCATTTAAAATATCGTCACTTGGAATAATACTAATACTTCCTTGCTTAAGAGTTTCGTAATCAAATCGTTTTAGCCGGGAATAATACTTTCGATGCTCGATGATTTCATTAATAAACTTATTGTCTTTCAATGTAACCGAAACAAAATCATGTTTACTTAGTTGAAACAAATCATAATAATGTCGTGACATTCGATCTGTGCGAATTTTAGCTCGCTCATCTCGGTTATATTCTTCATGTAATAACAATATTTTTTCAACGAGCGTTCGTTCTGGTTGAATAGTAAGCACCTCACAGTTTTCTTCTAAATAATTTTCATTGGGAAAATGAGTTACCAATAACGACGTCATGGGTCTCAATAAACTTGGTTCTTTGAGCGAACGAACACTAAATTCAATTTTAACTCGGTCAGGCAAATATGGATTGCGATCAAACAGTGATTCATAATTCACATATAAGGCTTGTGGATCTGTATCAGGCATATCTGCACGAACCGGTTCTGACTCTATGGAATAAAGGTTTTCAGGAATTTGACAAATTCGAAATTCAGCTTTTAACGCATCCATTAATTCATTCGAAGTAAATGAACATCCAGCTCTTCTTAATTGCTCTACAAACGTTTTTGAAGGCTTTTCAGCATAAGCAATACCAAACGCTTCTGGGCTCAATGAAATATCTATATCTTCCGAAAATCGCTCTATCATTTGCCAACCTTTACTTAAAGATGTTCCACCTTTAAAAGCAAAATATTTTGCATAAGGTGTATTAAATACAAGTTTAAGTGAAAGCGTTACCCACCAATCTTTTTCTATTGCTTTTGCTGATATTCCCGAAATTTTTGAAGCTTCATTTATTGATGTCAATCTCGAAGCATTATTCAAGTTTTTTAACCAACCAATCATATTGCAGATTTTAAAAGATTCTTGACAATAAAGTCGCTCACTTTTGATGGAGTCAAGCGCAAATTATACTTTAAATTATCGGGGCTTTCTTGTTTTAATAAATCCATTATTCGGCCTAACTGTAAAGATGATATTTTTTGTAAATCAAGGTCTTCTATCCCTAAAAACAACAAACTTGTAATGTTCCCTTTCATTGATAGTTTTTTCGCGGTAGTCGATTTGAATATTATAGCGTTTTGGCCAATCTGAATTCTTTTAGAATTACCAGTAGTCAAAAACACCAACTTCATTGGTACTTGAGTCGATAGACCCACTTTATTCAAAGCGTACTGCCCTGAAGGTTTTATTATAACATGTTCCTTCTTTGCCAATGCTTTCGCGATTTCTTCAATAGACGGCATTACTTTGCCAAAAACTTTATCATATTTGGGTATTGCATATATTCCCTGTCCCATTCTTTCCACTTTTCCTGCCTCAACTAGCCTGGATAGTGCTTTACGAATTGCAGTTGATGTGCCTAATTCCTTAAAATCAGATGGCAAAAAGACATATCCTGGCTTAAATCTATTGATTTCCAGTTCAATAACATTGCTAACCGAATCTTTCATGTCACAAATATACAAATAATTGTGACAATTTACACTATTTTATGTCACAATTTTTAAAATTATTGTGACAAAATCTCAACAAAAAAGGACGTCTTTCAACGTCCTTTTTTAGTGTTTATGCTATTATAAATATATCTTTATCGGTAATTGCAAATGAATTACGACAAAGATGCAATCTGGATCTTGAGGTTTTCGATTTTGGTTAAGGCGTCGTTTTTCTTTTGTTGTTCTTTTGCAACTACATCCGGATGGGCGTTGGCTACGAACTTTTCATTCAACAACTTCTTGTCAACCGAAGCAATGAATCCCTCCAAATAAGAAATGTCTTTTTGAATTTTTTCGATTTCCTCTTCTTTGTTGATTTCGATGTTCAAAATTACCTTCACTTCCGATGTGCCAGATATAAAGACAACCACATTGCCAGAATCGGTATTTTCGAAATTCAAATCGATGTTTGAAAGCTTCACAATCAATTCTTTGTATGTGGTAATCTCAATAGAAGGTTTAGCAACGAAAACTTCCAATTTTTCCTTAGGTGACAACCCTTTCTGGCTGCGAATATTTCTAATTTCAGAAACGAAAGCAATTGGCAAATCTAAATTCAACTCCGACAAATCTTGGGCAGTTGGATAATCGCTAATGGTACACGCCTTTTCAGGATTTCCATTGTTCAACGACTGGAATATTTCTTCGGTAATGAACGGCATGTAAGGATGGATTGCCTTCATCAATATTTCGAAAATTTCAACCGTTTTTTGTTTCGCCGCTTCAGAAATTTTCTCTCCAAATGCCGGTTTTACAACTTCCAAATACACGCTGCAGAAATCGTCCCAAATCAATTTGTACAAATTCATGAGGGCATCGCTGAGTTTGAATGCTGCAAAATGTGCTTCATTTTCTGCCAATACTGCCGAAATTCTGCTGTGCATCAATTCAATTCCTTGTTTTTC
>CANFVI010000200.1 GCA_947450405.1 Flavobacteriales bacterium | reverse complement strand
GAATCAAATGAACAAACAGAATACACAGAAAACTTCTATACACCAAATAATCCCAATGGAATTTTAAATGTTCCAACCTACAAAAAAATTATTTACCGAAATATTTACCCAAGCATCGATTGGGTAATTTATTCCGTTAACAATACAATGAAATATGATTTCATTGTTCACCCAGGAGGCAATCCAAATATAATCAAATTAAAATACACAAACTCCGACAGTGTAGATTTAATGAAAGATGGTTCAATAACAATAAAAACCGCACTTGGTTTCATAACAGAAGCAGCTCCATTTACTTTTCAAAGTTCCAATGAAATTAAATCCAAATTTAGAATAAACAACAAAAACATTATCTCATTTGAGATATCCAATTATGACAAATCACAAGATTTAACTATAGACCCTGCAATTATTTGGTCAACTTATTATGGAGGAAGTGGCATAGAAATTGGCAATTCCTTGATTTCTGATCCATCCGGGAATATTTTCATGTGTGGAAAAACGAATTCTACAGCAAATATTTCTTCTTCAGGCTTTCAAAATACAAATGGCGGTGGATACGATGCATTTGTAGTCAAATTTAGCAACTCAGGGAGTCGATTGTGGGCAAGCTATTATGGAGGCGCAGGAGACGATGAAGCCACTTCAATAGCAATAGATGCCTCTGGAAATATTTTTTTTGCAGGAATAACAACCTCAACAAGCGGAATTTCTTCAGGTGGATTTCAAAACACATTTGGAGGTGGAACAACTGACGGTTTTTTAGTTAAAATGAACAGCTCTGGCCTTAGGTCTTGGGCCTCATATTACGGCGGTGGTCTAACTGATTTTATTGAAGGTATTGCAATTGATGGAAGTGGCAATATTTTTACGAGCGGTACAACAAGCTCATGGTCAGGTATAGCCTCAGGAGGATTCCAAAACACTTATTCTAACAGCTTTGACGCATTTCTTGTAAAATTCAACAACAATGGGGTTAGACTATGGGGGACATACTACGGCGGGACAGGATGGGAAGAATGTCGCAGCTCAGTTAATATAGACAATAATGGTAATATTTATCTTAGTGGATTTACTAATTCAACATCAGGTATTTCCAATTCTGGTTTTCAAAATACCCTTGGCGGTGGTTTTGATGCTTTCTTAGTAAAATTCAATAGCAGTGGGGCTAGGGCATGGGCAACATATTATGGTGGTGCAGGCAATGATTATAATGAGGCAAAAATAGGTATCGATGCAAATGGTTTTTTGTACCTTAGTGGGTTTTATACATCCTTATCTTCTATATCATCCAATGGATTTCAAAACTTTAACGGCGGAAGTTATGATGCATTTTTGGTAAAATTCAATAGCAGCGGAGGCAGAATTTGGGGAACTTTTGTTGGTGGAACTGGTGATGAATTAAATATACGTGGACCTATAATTGATGGATCTGGGAATGTCATAATTGCAGGGAATACCAATTCCAACGCAAATATTGCATACAATGGTTTTAAAAACAATTGGAGTGGAAGTGATGAAACTTTTGCCGTAAAATTTGATGGCAATGGAAATCGACTATGGGGCACCTATTTTGGATTTAGGACAACCACAAAAGGCCTTGCAATAGATCAAAATGGGAATTTATACATATCAGGACAGACCAATTCCTCTTCTAGTATTTCCTCCAATGGATTTCAGAATTCCTTCGGAGGAAATTACGATGCATTTCTTGTGAAAATATGTGATTTACCATTGGGTACACCAGGAAAAATCACCGGCCCATCTAGCACCTGCATCGGCGCAACTTACACCTATTCAATAACACCTAGCTCAGGGATTACAGGTTATACTTGGAATGTGCCGTTTGGTTCAACTATAACTTCTGGTCAATCATCGTATTCTATCAATGTGAAAATCGGTTTTTCATCAGGTTACATTTCAGCGCAACCATATAATTCTTGCGTAACAGGTAAACTCGATTCATTTGCTATTACAGCTTATTCATACCCCTCGGTCCCCACAATTAACCCTATGAGCAGCCTGAGTTTTTGTCAAGGTGATTCCGTAAAACTAATTTCATCTGCAATCACCGGCAATACTTGGTCGAATTCTGCTACAAATCAAGCAATAACAGTAAAATCAAGTGGAAGTTATTCAGTTTCGGTTTCAAACAATGGATGCTCTAAAACATCCTCAAGTATAAATGTTTTAGTTAATCCAAATCCCAACAAACCAAATTTAGCCAGTAATTCTCCAGTTACTTCAGGGGCAAGCATCAAGTTAACTGCTTCAACTATAGCTAATGCAACTTATAATTGGTCGGGTCCACTTAACTATAGTTCAAACCTCCAAAACCCAACAGTTCCGAGTGCAACGTCTAGCAATATTGGCTATTATAAAACATATGTAATTGACAACAATTTATGTCGAAGTTTAGCCGATTCAACTTTCGTAAATATTACAACCCCATCGAATGTTTTCACATTGTACTTTGATACTGTTTCAAGTTATACAGGTCAACAAGTTTTAATTACTTGCAAGGTCAAAAATTTTAAAAACATCGTTTCAGGTCAATCAACAATTAATTTTAATCCTCAAATGCTGAGTTTTGTAAAAGTTGAACAATTCAACTTGACCTATTTAAGCGCTAGTAGTTTTGGCGTTTCTCAGGCCAATCAAGGTAGATTGACATTTTCATGGACAGACCCGACGCTTAAAGGAATTACAATAAGCAACGGGACAGCAATTTTCAAAATTCGACTGTCCATCCTTTCGGGCAATCAAGGAAAAATTTGTAAAATAAACTTTGACAACACACCTGTCATAAAAGAATTTTCAGACATTAGCCTAACACCTTTTTCAATTTATGGGTTACTTCCAGGTCAAGTTAATATTTCAAGTGACGCAGTTATTTCCGGTAAAATAGTAACAGAATTAAACAGCGGTGTTCGCTCCTGCACTGTTTTTGGTGCAGGTATAAACAATAGAACAACAATGGGAAGTTCTAAAGGTTATTATTGGATCCCTTTAACAAATGCAAGCCCTTATACGCTATCTCCAAGTAAGAACAACG
>CANFVI010000199.1 GCA_947450405.1 Flavobacteriales bacterium | reverse complement strand
GGTGATAAATCAAATCGCGGTTATGGTCCCACACAATAATTTTCTTATTTCCCAATCCATTTTTTGCCAAAGTTGGACCTAAGTTATATTTAAGAAAGTCGCGCTCTTCCTCAGCGGTATAAATGCACGATTCCCAAATTTGCGTGGCCATGGGTTCGTTTTGAATGGTTAGTCCCCAAATAGGTATTCCAGATTTTTCATAAGCCTGAATAAACTTCACAAAATAATTGGCCCAGGCAGGATAATATTCATGCAACAAGCTTCCACCATGTAAAACGCTTTTATTCAACTTCATAAATGCTGGCGGACTCCATGGCGAAATGTAAATTTTGGTACTGGAACCGCTCATCTCCAATGCATCTGAAATCATTGGCATTTTGAATTTTCTGTCTTGCGCAATATCAAAAGTAGATAAACTGGCGTCGCCTTCTTTGATGTATGTGTATGAATAACTTGAAAAATCGCAACTGTTCATGTTGGTTCGAATGATGTTGTAAGCCAATCCAGAATCTTTGTGAAAGAACATGGTCATTAACTTTTTTTGTATTGAGGGACTCATTTTCGCGTACACTTCGGCACTGGCGTCAGTAATGGCGGCGCCAAACCCAAGCATGGTCTGAAACTTTGCTATAGGATTTACAAACACGGAAATTTCAGATTCTATAGGTTGTGTGCTTTTTTGTTCTAACGTAAAAGTAGATACCTTGCTACCTGATAATTTCGAGGTAGCAATTACTTTTAATGCGTTTGATTCTGTTTTTGTTTGCCCAAACAATTCAGCAACAACAACAAAGAAAAATAAGATTGGAATGTTTTTCACTTTGGAAATATACAAACAAAAGCAAGAATCATGGCATAAAAACATCACTTTATCGAATTTGATTAAATTAATAGTACTTTGCATTGCATAGTACTATTAAAATACACTATATTTGCAGTATGGAATTGGAAAACACCCAATCGCAGATGAGGAAAGGCATCTTGGAATACTGTATTTTACAGATTATTTCCAATGGCCCTTGCTATTCGTCCGACATCCTTGAGTCCCTCAAAAATGCAAAAATCATTGTGGTAGAAGGAACGCTTTATCCCCTTCTTACCCGTTTGAAAAATGCAGAAATCTTGCAATACAAATGGGAGGAATCAAAATCTGGTCCACCACGTAAATACTTCGAGCTCACCGATAAAGGGACTACTTTTTTATTGTCGTTACAAAAAACTTGGAATGATTTAAGTTTTGCAGTTCACACCATTTCACAAATTAACCCAAACACCCAAACTCATGAATAAAATTATTTCGGCAAACATCCATGGATTTATATTTCCAATAGATGAAAAAGCGTATGAAAAGTTAAGTCAGTATTTAGATGCATTGCGTTTAAAAATCAACGATACAGAAACCTATACCGATATTGAAAATAGAATTGCTGAATTGTTTGATCATTATTTGAAATCTGGCATTTCTGCTATTTTAGAAACCCAAGTAAATGAGGTCATTGCACAAGTTGGCCACATCGATGAAATTGAAGTTGAAGAACCTGTTACCAAAGCACCAAACAATGAATCAAACAAATACTACAAAAGCAAGTTGTATCGAAATCCCGACGACAAAGTAATCTATGGTGTTTGCGGTGGTATTGGTGCGTATTTGGGATTAAACAGCAATCTCATCAGGATTATAGTTTGTTTTTTGTTTTTGGGATCATTGGGAACTTTGTTTTTGGTTTACTTGATTTTGGTTTTGCTTCTACCCGAAGCACTCACACCTGCTGAGAAATTACAGATGAAAGGTGAGCCAGTGAACCTAGACAATTTAGGCCGAGTGGTAAATTCAAATATAAAAAATGCATTTTCTAATTCTGCTGCAAATTCAGCCAAACAGAATATGTTGAATTTCAAGCAATCTCTAAAATCGAGGTTTTATGCATCGCCCATTGTAAAAATCATAGCGGGAATAATCCTTATTGGATTGTTTATGGGTTTTATCCCTGTACTCTTTACCGCAATATTTTCAGCTGGTGCAATTGCATTTATGGCTGAGAATTTACAACAGTATTTCTTTTTAGGACTTCAAAATATAGTTTGGCCAATTTCTGCAACCTTGGTTCTAATTTGTATTCCTTTGATACATTTGGTTTATAATCTTTTCAGAATTGTGCTTAACGGAAAAAGAATGATAGCTCCATTAAGATGGATATTGAATCTAACATGGTTTACTTCTGTTATCTATATGTTCTACCTATCTGTTTTAATTGGAAAGGAATTCAGCAACCAAAACGAAGTAACCCACACCATTGAATGCAATGCCATAACAACCGATTCAACTTTATACATTCAATCAACCAATCCGGAGTTCAGTTCTAGCTTCCACATGAAAGTGGAGAATTCGGATGAAGATCATTCTGAAAAAATAACCATCAATGGAAACAATCTCAGCTATTTAATGAAAAACAGATTGAGCAATGGCATTGATTTGAAATTTGTTACAACATCAGAAAACAAGCCGTTTATTACCTTGATTAAGAAAAGCCGTGGCAGTAACAATACTGCGCTAGCTCATGCAGCGGCAATCAAATACAATCTTAAAATTGACAGCAACCACATCCTATTGGATCATTATTTCAGTTTGGGAAATCAACCTTGGAGAAACCAGCAGTTAGACATTATCATAAATCTACCCGTAGGAGTTAAAGTGAAACTCGACAAAAGTTGTGAAAACATGCTTGAGCAAGAGGAAGAAGAGTCAGAGGAGGATGAAATTTTCAAAAGCCAAAGCATAGAAATTCAATCAACTAAAAATGGCATTAAAATAATTCGATAATTGAGCAAGAATAATAGATTTTTGTCGTCAAAATAACAAAGACTACAAAAATGTTTAAACGCAATATTATTCTCTCTACCATCTTTTTAGGATTATTTCAATTCTTAGGAGCACAAACAATACCAAATTCAGGATTTGAAACTTGGGTACAACAAGGTCCTGGTATGGTTCCAACTGCTTGGGGAACAACTCCTACGAGCACCAAATCAACCGATGCTCATGGCGGAAGTTTTGCAGTTCAATGCAAAACAGACTCTTT
>CANFVI010000198.1 GCA_947450405.1 Flavobacteriales bacterium | reverse complement strand
ACTGTTTTCTTTCCGTTAAATACTTTATTTCCGATGTTTGAAAAGATATCAAAACTCAAATCCCAGCTTTTATATGATATTTGGTTATTAATACCCAAGTAGCAAATTGGCTGATAAGAACCTACATATTGACGGTCTTTGTCGTTTATTACGCCATCCCCGTTTACATCAACAAACTTAAAATCACCAGGTTGAACGCCAAATAAATGCGGTGTTTTGTTAATCTCAGCTTGGTTTTGATAAACACCATCTGTTTGATAAACCCAGAATGACCCAATAGGTTGACCCGCTGCAACCCTAGTTGCAAATTCACCATTATTTAAGTTTCCAAAATTTGTTGGTTGCCCTAATCCTAGGTTCTCAACCCTATTTTTATTAAATGTAGCATTCAAACTCACTGAATATGCAACTTTGTGTTTTCTTGCATCGTTATTGTATCCAATGGTAAATTCTAATCCTGTATTGCTAATATCGGCGGCATTTGTTAGCATGGCATTATTATTATCGCCCAATCCAGCCGACAAAGGAATATTAAACAAAGCGCCAGCGGTGTATTTGTAATAATAATCAACTGTACCTTTCAAACGTCCCCCAAAAAATTCATAATCAAAACCCAAATCGTATTCTGTGGTGGTTTCCCATTTCAAATTTGGATCTTTAACTTCAGCAATGGTGGTACCATTTTTTACCTGATTGCCAAAAACGGCGGTTAATCCAGATGACAACAATGTTACAAATTCTGAGGGATAAATTCTATCGTTACCTACCTTACCCCATGAAGATCTGATCTTCAAATAATTCATTTTAGGAATATGGAAGAAAGACTCTTTTGAAATTTCATACCCCACACCCACTGATGGAAAATTACCCCAACGATTTTGAATTGGAAATTTTGAAGAACCGTCTCTTCTGAAACTTGCGGTAATGAATAATTTATCTTTAAAGCCGTAATTAACCCTTGTCAAATAACTTTCACGACGACCATAATCACCAATCGGACTTTGATACAACAAATTGGCTTGAACGGTTGAACTTCCGGTATTTAAATATCTGTATTGCGATTGTGGTGGAACACCGTCTCTCGAAATTGCCATCTGTTCACCATCATATTGCTCAGCGGTGTGCCCAAACATCACCTTGAAATTCTGATCTTTTAATTGTTTGGTATACGTTACAATATTATCCCAAATCCAACGATATCCTCTTGATGTACTCAAGGTCAATGTGGTGGTATCGTATTTTTGAGTTGGAGAAACTTTATACTTTGTTTGATAGCTTTCACCATTGTTTTCGTACATATCTGTACCAAAACTAGATCGAAATGAAAATCCTTTACCCAAATCCAAGTCTGCGTAAATATTACCCATTAAACGGTAACCATAAGATTGATCATTTGTATAATCCAACGCTGCCAATGGATTGCCAACATCACTTTTTGTGGTGTAACCATAAACCCCGTTTTCATCTTTTGCAGTGTAAATTGGAGCTGCGTTATACGCTTGGGTAAACAAACTAAATGGTTTGTTATTTGAATGGTACTTACTCAAACCAACATTGTTTCCGATTTTGAGGGACTTATTGATGTTGAAGGTATTGTTATTTCTAATTGACAATCGTTCATAATCGTTTCCACTTAAAATACCCTGTTCTTTCATGTAGTTCACAGAAAGTAAAGAAGTTGCCAAATCACCACCACCAGAAACTGAAATAGAATGATTTTGTTGCATCCCTGTTCTGGTAATTGCATCAAACCAATCGGTGGTTGGTTTTTTTGAAATGTCAGAAGCAATAATGGCAAATGTGCCAGCGGCTTCATTTGAATACGTTGCACACATATTTGGCCCTGCCATATCTAGCTTATTAGAAATACTTTTGATGCCATAATAGCCATCATAAGTTACTGACGCTTTTCCTCTGGTTCCTGCTTTGGTAGTAATCAAAATCACCCCATTTGATGCACGAACACCATAAATTGCAGTAGACGAAGCATCCTTCAAAACATCTACAGATAGGATATCTGCGTTATTAATATTTCTAATATCCTCGGTAATTACTCCATCAACCACATACAATGGCTCAGCACCACCAATTACCGAACCCGTTCCACGAATTCTTACAGTTGGAGCAGAACCTGGAGCACCTGAACTTGTAATTTGCACACCTGCAAGTTTTCCTTGTAAAGCCTGAGAAGCTGTTAAAACAGGTTGCTTTGTAAGTGTGGCACCACTAACAGACCCAATTGACCCTGTTAATTCTCTTCTTTTTGAAGTGGCATAACCCACAACAACCACTTCTCCAACATTTTCAACTTTAGGTTCTAATTGAATATCCAATTTCAAATTATCAGAAAGCACAATACTTTGAGATTCATATTCTGGAGCGCTAATTTCAATTGTAATACCTGGTGTTATTACCAATTCTAATTGACCTTTATCGTTGGTAGATGATTCTTTTTTTATACTTCCAGCCGCGGTGTTTTCAGAATACGAAATTTTTGCAGCGTTTATAGGTAGATTGTTTTGTCCAATTACTTTGATTTCATACACTTGAGGCATATTTTGACCCCAAGAAACAGCAAAATTAAATAAAGCAAAAAGAAGCAAAAAAGAAACTCTCAATTGATTTGATTTAAACCATCTAAAAAATGACGATTTATGTGGTACTTTTTTTTCCATAATTTATTCATTAAAAAACATTTGGGAGCACAACAACACCATGAAAATAAAGTATATACTCCCAAATGAATTGGCAATATAAGTAATTGTTAAAAGTACAACAACTTATTTTATGAAATTTAGAATAATTCTACATTTTTCGAATCACAATATTTCATTAAATATTTAAGTCCGTGAAACTAAATCATAAAAAAGGCAGACCCTAAGATCTGCCTTATAAACAATAAACCAATCAATAATTCACGAAAGTATTTCTATTAGAAAACCATCATGAATGATTGTTAAAAGAATACTTGATATTGCAATGTTATTGCATTTTTACGTCCGTCTTTAATTACTGCATCTTGACCACTCACAGTTTGCAATAATACACCAGGTCTATTCTGCCAATCCAATGTAATTTTTGCTT
>CANFVI010000197.1 GCA_947450405.1 Flavobacteriales bacterium | reverse complement strand
TTCAGGGTTACTATTAAATAGCAATTGGGTTGTAGAATCATTTGGAATTGAAACCCCAGCGCGAGCCATACTGCTTTCTATTTATTTAACCATACTTGTATTTTCTGCAGCGCTATTATACAGATTTGACGCAAAATTTGTCATGGCACTTTTGTCGGTTCAAGTCGTTTACAAAATTTTAAGTCCTATTATGGTTGGAACATTAACCAACCCGGTCATTATAAGCAATTTATTTATTGCGCTATTTCATATTTACAGCCTGAATAAATTAATTCTGAGCGAGAAACAGAATGACTAATTTTTTGTAACTTGGTATTATTCAGTAAACTTCCAAAACGGAAGTAAACAATACTCTTACAATGTACCGCGAAATCGACATAGACCGAGAAAACCTTACTTTGATGGGCGTTAAATTCCCATCTCTTTCTGCATTGGAATCTACCGCAAATGCCATTGGCAGCAATATGTTTGAGGGATTTGAACCTACCACAAAATCTGTCGAAATCATTCGAGATTATATTCTTGGTAAAATTTCAATATCTGAATTACTAGATATTACAAAAGCCAAGGCTTATGTCTAATGGCTACCAATATATTGATTTAAAACAGAATTAATCAAGGGAGAATTAAATCCCTATTAAAAGCGTTATCTGTTTGTGGAAAAAGACCTTAAGAATTCAACATGTTCAACTGTAAAAAGAACAACAAACTGGATTATTGCACTTGCGTTGATTTCAATTGTTACGCCTTTTGTTTATATAAAAATTGGCCCTATAGGCATTAAATATTATGGCAAAGACGTACCAGACATCTATATTTTAGGCGGCTATATTCTTGGAAAAGACACTTCTTTTTGGGGGATTAATTTCGCTTACAAATTCCAAGTATTTTGTATTCTATTGGTTACCATTTTGACCTATGGTTTTCGCAAACACAACAATGTCAAATTCCTAATTACCAATATCTGTTTACTCTTGGGTTTCCCGTTTTGGCTAGAGATTTACACCGATGGTGTAATTTGCAATAGCGATACTACCGATCTTACTATTTACCCTATGCCCGGACTCATTCTTTGGGCAATTGTTTTAATTCTACATATATTGCTATTTGTGAATCGTAAAAGCAATAATAAAAAACTCCAAAACACTAAATATTAAACAAATATCCGCTTCAAACTTTCTTTTTAAGCAATCCATTATCGTTAAGTAAGTACTCAATAATACCAAACGATTTTGTTATATTTGTATATAAATCAACTTATATGTTTATTACTAAGGCCAATACTAAAAAAGACATCCTAGTTTCACTTTCGGAATCTAGGTTTGTTCTAAATCGCCTCGGGGTAAAATCTATTGGGTTATTTGGGTCGTTTGTAAAAAACACAATTAGAGATGATAGCGACATAGATTTATTGATCGATTTTTTGCCAGAACAAAAATCATTTGACAACTTTATGGACCTTGCTTTTTTTCTGGAAGAATTACTCGGTCGTAAGGTTGAAATTGTGACACCACAATCTTTAAGCAAACACATAGGACCACACATTTTAAAAGAGGTTGAAAATGTCTACGAATCCTAACATTGAGTTAATTAAACATATTTTAGAGGAAACCACCTTTATAATAAATCATACAAATTTATTATCGCGTGAAGAATATTTAATTGATGAAGTTCTTTGCCGTGCATCTATTCGTAGTCTAGAAATTATTGGAGAAGCAACTAAAAAGTTATCAGATGATTTCAAAAATCAACATTCAACCATTGAGTGGAAAAAAATCGCGGGGACAAGAGATAAACTGATTCATGACTACTATGGAATTGATTATGATATAGTTTGGGACATAACAACTTCCAAAATTCAAGATTTGCATAAGTATTTACAAAATATCGTTTCACAAAGTCCGTTATAAAGTTTATAAAAATTCAAATTAGTTTTTTGGTTAGATTTTCCATTTATTTCAACCTCCAATGTCCCTCAAAATAAAAATCAATCAAATTATTGCTTCGGTTTTTGCTGGTAAAAATAAGCAACCGTTTGAGAAAGTGCTGTTTGAAGATCGCTTGATTCGTTACGATGATCAAATTGAGATGGAATACGAGTCACTCAAAGATGCCCAATGGTTTAAATTTGAACCAATTGATAATACCTCTCCATTTAAAGTAAGTCCGCTTCAATTAAAAGCCGAAAACCGAGAAGCCATCAACGAAAAGTTGAAACAATTGAAGTTGCTTCGTAAAAAAGCGAATTTGTCTTCAAAACAGCTAATTGAGGGAATAGAACTTTTGTTAAAATACGGGGTATGGACAGACCATATTGTTTCTTTTTTAGATGATTGTATGAATAACGAAGATATTTATACAAGCGATGTCCATTTGATTATTACAACCCTCCTTGAAAATTCCATCAGAGCTGTTCAAAATGAAGACGAAGAGGACTTTGAAAGCCATATAGCCTTTGATTTTGAAAAATATTTCGAAGCGCATTTGAGTCTAAAATTGAAAGTCGCGGGTTTCCTCGACATTCAATTTAGTCAAACCGTCACTCCTTTTGACGCAGATGATCTTGAACCACTTTTGGTATATCATTTTATCATTGAATATGGCAATCAAAAACGATTTATCAGAATAGAATCCGATGGTGATATTTTTTTACTTTTACGATCAATTTTTAATGGAATTTTATTAGAATCCGGATCAAACATGCGATTTTATCGAGTGCAATTTTGCCCCTATCCTATTTTATTAGAAAAGGAACTCGCTTTAGATCTGATGAAAAAACAGAATATTCTAATTTTCCATGAAAACTGGAGTTTCCCTACTAGCTTCCTGAATTTATAGATTAGCCATGATGAATCTTGAATTGGCTAAGAAAATAAGTCATATTTAAAAAGTCAATTCGAATTTTCTTAATATCATTTTTTATTTTGAGGGAAAATTCCTCAACTTTGAACTTTTATGACCAAACAAATTTTTATCAACTTAGCAGTTTCAGATTTGCAAAAATCTGCTGATTTCTATACTGCTATGGGATTTGAAATGAATCCTCAATTTTCTGATGACACCGCAAAATGCATGGTGTGGAGCGAAAGTATTTACCTTATGATATTAACCCATGATAAATTCAAGCACTTCACCAACAAACCCAT
>CANFVI010000196.1 GCA_947450405.1 Flavobacteriales bacterium | reverse complement strand
TGGCCATTGTGAGATGCTTTCTTGAAATGCTTTTTGTATATCACCAACAAAATCCCTATAAGTATTTCTAACATAATTAGAAATAGTATTAACACCATCGTTCCCAGAAATGATTTGCGATAGCGTCATTTCAAATTGCCTTTGATAAAGATCTATTTCATATAATTTGGTTGAGTACAGAATTACAAAATCTTTGGCTTCTTTTGGATACTTGTTTTTGACTGAAGTGTTTTGACAAATCTTCAAAGCAAAATCTGCAAGAAGCCACATGTTTTTTCTTTCCTCATCGTGCTGAGGCCAAATATTCTCTTTGTTTTGTTTTATTAATGAGTCTGCGCTAGTTAAATCGCCCTTAGTTATTAGGTTGACAAAATGATTGAAATAAGTATTATCCTCAAAAGCAAATGTTACAATTGCACCTAAGCTTGTCTCATTTTTAAATTCTGTTGAAAGAGCCAATTGATTTTCGATTTCATTTGCTTTCTCAATATAAATTTGTTCTGAAGCCTTATTATTTCTAATATTTTTAACCAAGTCCAATACTAAGGCTTTACTTGATTCTTTTACTATTGGAACCGCCTGTAGTTTTTTAGGCAGACTAATTGGCAAATCAAATACAAATTCACTAAACAACATAACTCGCCACAATTCTTCATTCACTTGCTCAAAAGTTTTTGACATGGTTTTTATGCCAATCAATTGCACCAATTTCTTATATTCATTAAGCCAGGTTTTGTCGCTCTTTAATTTTTCTTCTTGCTCACTGCTAGGAACCATTAATACCAGAAGAATTTCCTTATCTGATTTGCCTCCGGTTAACACTTGCAATTTTGCATAGGTATTTCCATCACCTAAAGCATCAATTGTTTCAAAATCAGGAATTGAATGAACAAATAACTCATCTATTTCTTGTTCCTTTTGCGGGTAACATGCTTTACATAATGTCTCAAATCTATCTGATGCACCATCTGGAAAGTATGACTTGCCTAGCGTGAAAATATAAAATGGATCTTCAATCTTACTTTGTTCATCTAAAGGAGCTTCGAACGGACTATATATAATTAAACCTTTGGCATCCTTCTTTAAAACAACATTGTTAAAATATTCGTAAGCACCTTCACGGGCATCTAAAACAGATTCTCTTAAATCAACAACTTTTGCTTTGTCTGATAAAGATGATAATAATCCTGAATATAGATTTTTGTCATCATAAATAACAAGAGAATTGCTGGCTTCTAATTTCTTTAAAATATGTTTTACTATATGTTCCTTAATCATTATTCTAAGTTTAGCTTTAAATTCTTTGTAACTTCTTTAGGAGCTTTTTTTACTTTTACCTTTTTTACTTTTGGTTTGCTTTCACAAATGTTTTCAAGTCCATGTGCTATAGCTATGCTATAATCTTTTTTGCATTTTTTTGCCACTCTTTCCGGCCAAATTGAATAGGCTAAATGCGCCCAATCATATTCGCCTTTTTCCAAAGCCTTCCAGCATTCCTCCGTGCTTTTTCTCCATTTAGCATGACGGAATAACTTATAAAGTGGGGCGGCTGTAATTAACACGCCATCATCATGGTTAGGTTTATAAGGCAGAGAAGCTATAGACATAATGTCCTTTCTCATGTCTTCAAGTTCGTGTTCAAAATCTTGCAAAAATTTCAATTCCTTGAAACCTTTGTTATCAAGATTAGCGTTAATTGATATTTGCCTAATCGATTCTACTACTGTATCTATCTTTGGTTGCAAATAATTATTGATAATTGAAATAAGCGTTTGATCATTTAATTTAGGGTAGTATAACCAAATAGTAAAATTTCCATTTGAGGAAGATATTGGCCAATATATTGGAGCCTCACGTCTGCTTTTAGTATATCGCTTATGATGGTAATCAAAAAATCCGTTAGGGTTATTTATGAATTCTTCTAAAGATCTGAATTGTCCTATTGAGCACAACTCATAAATTATTTCATTGCTTTTCGCATTCCATATTGCCTGAATGCTAGCAGTGACCGATTTTACAATTGATTTTTCATGCTCATGGCCTCCTATTAAAATTCCATCTTTTGGTATAATGAGAGGATATTTATCAGGTATCTGCGTCAATGCGACGCTTGGATTAAATGGAAGTTCTTCAAAATAGTCTTCATTTTCGTTGAATTTCTTGGGCTGAATTATACAATCAACATCCCATCTTCCAAAGGAAATGCCCAATATATTCATTATTATTTCATAGCTAATAATGGCATTACCTAACAATTCATTATCCTTTAAGCCATCGATAAATATGAGGTTTTCGTTGGGCCTATTTAATTTGAAATTTTCAATAGAAATCTTTCCATTATCTGGTATACTTCCAAGGTTAACCCAGAAATTATCATTTTGAATTATAAGTTGATTGTAAGATTTTCTATCATTTGTAATTTCATTTTGCAAATTTTTAATTCCATTTTCTAATGATTCATTCAAGTTTAACTTTGTTATTAAATGGTTAAACTCGAGACAGGTCTCGTCAATTGAAATCCACTTTCTTTTTATTTTCAAAATTTCCATAACTAGTTTAATAAGATCATTAAATTTGATGTCATTATTAGCAGGAAACGGAAGTAAATTTACATAACCTGCTTGTTTATGTTGTCCAGAATATAGATTTATCAAATATTGAGCATAAATTGAATTTAAGTATGACAAAGCAATAAATGCCTCATCTTTAGTTATACCTGTAATGCTTTTGCCTTCAACAGCAAAAATTGATTTGTTCTTTACAACATGAGAATCTAAGATTTCTCCTCGTTTTCCATATCCTGTTCCAAATAATAATTGAAAATCTTTATTACGCAAAGCGATTGATTTATGATGCTCGACTAAACGACCATTTTCACCATACAAAGTCAATTCGCGATATGGCATATAAAATAAAGAATATGGTCCACCATTGTATAAATGATAAAAATTATTTGTGTTAATTAATTCATAATATAGTCTGAAATGCCAATCAGAAACTAAGGAATGCCCTTCGCGAACCTTTAAGCCAAAAGATTCAATAGATTTATTCTTGCTAAACTGCATTAAGACAAAATCTTCAAGATTATAACCTATAATTTTATTAGGAAGTTTTAGAAAATCAATTGATTTCTTAAATACAATATTTT
>CANFVI010000195.1 GCA_947450405.1 Flavobacteriales bacterium | reverse complement strand
TGTACCTTGCTCAAAAGCCGAAATTGGTTTGGTAGATAAAATCTACACCAGGGTTGGTGCCAGCGACAACATTAGTTTGGGAGAAAGTACCTTTATGGTTGAAATGAGTGAAACTGCAAGCATTTTGAATAACATTAGCGAACGCAGTTTGGTACTTCTTGATGAAATTGGCCGAGGAACCAGCACTTACGATGGTGTGAGTTTGGCATGGAGTATTGCAGAATATTTGCAAAGCCATAATTTCAAACCGAAAACGTTATTTGCTACCCATTATCATGAGCTAAATGAACTTGAAGGTAAACTTGAAGGGATAAAGAACTTCCATATTGAAATCAGGGAGCAGGGTAACCAAATTATTTTCTTAAGAAAACTCAAACGCGGTGGCAGCGAACATAGTTTTGGTATTCACGTTGCTCAATTGGCAGGGATTCCCAATCCCGTATTAATTAGAGCCAGTGAAATTTTACTAGAGTTAGAAAAATCAAGAACCCAGCAAAATCAGCGTCAATCACTGAAACAAATGGAGTCAAAACCTGTGTATCAAATGAACATGTTCCAAACTGAAGACCCAATGTTTATTGAGTTGAAAAAACTATTGAAGCAAATTGATATCAATGCCATCACACCTGTTGAAGCCTTATTGAAGCTTCAGAACATGAAAAAGGTAGTTGAATAAATTAGAAAGTATAATTCACACCAAGTGCCGGTAAAATTGGCAATTGATCTACACGGATATTTTTGATTCGGTCGTAATAGAAAATATTACTACGGTTATAAACATTTGTAACGCTAAATATGAGATTAAACTCACGTTTATCAACTAATTTCCAAGTTCTTTTAATTGAGAAATCTAAACGGTGGTAATATGGCAAACGGCCTTGATTTAAACCAGCATATACTATTCCTAGGCTTCCATTTCCCGATGTGTAATCGGTGCTAATTCCACCAGAAAAGTTATTTTTCTCGTAATAACCTTGGGTTTGCGTGAATGGAAATCCTGAACCAAAATTCCAACGCAATGATACCTCTGTAGGGTTTTTCTTATCAAATTCATAAGAAATCATGGCATTGGCATTATGCCTACGATCAAACGTAGGCTGATAGGTATTTACTCCATCAAATCTTGTTACCCACGTAAGAGAATAAACCATCCAAACATACCAACCTTTGTGGCTGTATTTGTATGAAATATCTCCACCGTAAGCTTTTCCCGTTTCTATGACGAAGTCTTCACGCAAATTTGCAGGTTTATCAAGATTAAATTCATCGTTGTCAAACAATTTATCTCGGTTGATATTGGTAATCTGGGTGAAATCCTTCAAAAAGATTTCAGAGTTGAACGTAGAGTGTTTTTTAAGTACATAATCAAAACCAAAAACAAAATGATTGGCAGTTTGAAGTTTGTGGGTTAAATCTTGACCATTGAATGATTTAGGCAAGTTATCAGGACCCGACAAGAAACCATAAAACAAGTTGACTACATCCCTATCGCTAATTGCCGATAATAAATTCTGAGAATATTTACCTGCCGCAAATTTGATTCCCAACCCACCAAAAGGGTTGTACCTAATTTGGAATCTAGGTTCAATACTCTGATTGCTCAATGAAGCATAATACTGACCTCTCAGACCCAAATTAGCAACGAAACGCTTTCGAACAAACTTATAATTGGCAAAACCATTAATTTCTGTGGTACTTTCGTCTTGTGAAATAAAACGATCGTTTGAATTGTATATTGAGAAAATGGTTCTAAATCCGTTGATTTCCATACCAAATTTCAATTCATCTTTCTTGAAATTGTATGAGAAATTCATACCCATGTTAAATCCGCCAATACTGCTGCTTCTTGGTTTACCATCGAGTTCTTTTTGCTCAATATCGTAGTTGCTATATAGGAAATAGCCATCTACTTTGGTTTTTGATTGTTCGGGAACAACCAAAAACTTCCCTCCAAAACCATAAGAGTTCCATGCGTAGCTTGTTGATGTTGGGAAATCTACATTGTCGCTAAAATTAAATGCATACAATTTTGTATATCCTCCACTTGCTGAGTTTGATCCGTATTTTACAAATAAATCACCAAAGGTGTAAGGCAACTTGCTTGGGTTGGCATAATTATAAAACAACCTGGAAGATTGTTTTAGGAACGAATTCTTGTATGAAACAACCAATGTGCTATTGTCTTCACCAGCTTTGAATTTTTTCAATGGAAATTCAAGTAGCATTTTGGTTGAAAACGTACTTAATCCTATTTTGCCTTTGAATTTCTTTTTATCTCCGTCGCGCGTTTTGATATCAACAACCGCCGAAATTCTGCCACCGTATTCAGCTCCAAAACCTGCAGAATATACATCTGCGGTTTGTATCAAATCCGTTTCAAACACAGAGAACAAACCAATTGAGTGAAACGGGTTGTAAATCGTCATGCCATCGAGCATTACTTTGTTCATTACAGGAGAACCTCCTCTAATATAGAGTTGACCACCCTGATCTCCGCTAAAAACAACCCCAGGCAATACTTGCAAATATTGAATGATATCTGGCTCTGCACCTACCGCAGGCATTTTGTAAATGGTTTTAGAATCAACCGTTTGAACAGAAATATTGGGATTCTTATTTTTCGCTTTTGCAATGATATCGACTTGGTCAATTTTGCCCACATTCCCTTCTTTATCGGAAGGACTCAAATAGAAATCTTTCTTAACGTTAGAACCAGGGAAAACAGTCAAATTTGGAATCAAAATGGTATCAAAACCAGCGGCATAACAAATTACATGAACATTTCCTGTTTTGATATTTGTGAGTGCATAAAAACCATCTTGGTCTGAAATAGCAGCACGGTTGGCTTCAACAATATAAACTGTTGCTCCGGGCATACGGTCTCCATTCTGTTCATTATAAATGAATCCACGAACATCACCATAATATACCTCATCCTTATTTTCAGCACTTTTTTGCGCGCTCAAAGGACTATATAAGCCTATGAACAACAAAACCACCAACCATTTTTTCATATAAACACACGAAAATACGTGAAATCTGCGATATTTCAGGTAAAATTCAAACGGAATAACTAATTTTGCATGAAATGGTTTATCGCTTTAAAATTTGGTTTGAAAACCAAGAGGATATCATTAGATGGATTGACGCAAAACCATCTACTACTTTTTTTGACTT
>CANFVI010000194.1 GCA_947450405.1 Flavobacteriales bacterium | reverse complement strand
GCTACGTAACCACCAGGTCCACTTCCGATGACAGCTATATCAAATTTCATGGTTATTTATGTTTTTGCGAATATAAGTTATTTTTATCCAAGTAATGCTTTACTACCTGCACGTTTGCGTTCATTTTCGTCAAGGATGATTTTTCTCAAACGAATATTTTCAGGTGTTACCTCTACGTATTCGTCTTCTTGAATGTATTCCATTGCCTCTTCTAAGTTGAATTCTTTTGGTGGAGCCAATACAGTATTGTCATCTTTACCTGCAGCACGGAAGTTGGTCATTTGTTTCGCAGTGCACAAATTCAAAACCAAATCTCCTGGCTTAATGTGTTCGCCTACAATTTGACCTGTATAAATATCTGCACCTGGATGAATGAAGTAATTTCCACGGTCTTTCAATTTGTCCATACTGTATCCAGTAGAAAAACCTTTGTCTTTAGAAATCAAAACACCATTGATACGGGTTGGCATAGCGCCTTTCCATGGTTCGAATGCTTTGAAACGGTGGGCCATAATTGCTTCACCTTGAGTAGCTGTAAGTAAATTATTTCTCAATCCCATCAAACCTCTTGAAGGAATTTCAAATTCTAATCTTACCATATCGCCTTTTGGCAACATACTCAACATTTCGCCTTTACGTTGGCTTACGTATTCAATTACTTTACCACTATGATGTTCAGGCACATCAACGGTTAAAATTTCAATTGGTTCATGTTTTTTTCCGTCAATTTCTTTCAAAATTACACGAGGCTGTCCTACTTGTAGTTCATATCCTTCTCTACGCATGGTTTCAACCAATACGCCTAAGTGAAGAATACCCCTACCGAAAACCAAGAATTGATCTGCACTGTTTGTATCTTCTACTCTCAATGCCAAGTTTTTCTCAGTTTCTTTATATAAACGTTCACGAATTTTTTGAGATGTTACGTGTTTGCCTTCTTTACCAAAGAAAGGAGAGTTATTAATGGCAAACAACATACTCATTGTTGGCTCATCAATTTTCATTGTAGGTAGCGCTTCTGGGTTTTCAAAATCAGCAACAGTATCGCCAATTTCAAAGTTTTCAATCCCTGTAATCGCACAAATGTCCCCCGCAAAAACTTCAGTGGTTTTCAATTTACCCAAACCACTAAAAGTATAAAGTTCTTTTACACGTTGACGTTCAAGTTTGCCATCTCTTTTTACCAAAGTGATAGGCATGTTTTCTTTCAAATGTCCACGCTTCAGACGACCAATTGCAATACGACCTGTATAGCTGCTAAAATCTAAGCTGGTAATTTGCAATTGAACTGTTCCTTCTTCAACTTGAGGCTCAGGAATTACGTTGATAATTGTATCCATCAAGAAAGATAAATCTTCCGTTGGGGTTCTGAAGTCAGGACCAAACCAACCATTTTTACCAGAACCGAAAACGGTGGTAAAATCTAATTGGTCTTCGTTTGCTTCCAAATTGAAGAACAAATCGAAAATATCGTCATGGGTTTTGTCAGGATCGCAGTTTGGTTTGTCTACTTTGTTAATCACAACAATAGGTTTTTTACCAAGAGCGAGTGCTTTTTGTAATACAAAACGGGTTTGAGGCATTGGGCCTTCAAATGCATCAACCAAAAGCAATACGCCATCACACATATTTAACACACGTTCTACCTCACCACCGAAATCGGCGTGACCAGGAGTGTCAATGATGTTAATTTTAGTACCCTTCCAAATAACACTTACGTTTTTAGCAAGAATGGTAATACCACGCTCACGCTCTAAATCGTTATTGTCGAGAATTAATTCTCCAACTTCTTGATTCTCACGAAAAAGTTGGGCTTGGTGAAGCATTTTGTCAACCAAAGTAGTTTTACCGTGGTCAACGTGTGCAATGATTGCAATGTTGCGCAGTGAAGACATGTTCAAATTAAAAATTGCGCAAATTTCGTGAATTTATATCATAACTCAACCTTTTTTGTGAATAATAATAAAAAAACAATAATTATTTATCTTATTTGCTATTATTGTATTCGCTATGAATTTTATACCTTTTCGCTATATTATTTCATTATTGCCAGCCGCTTCTGTGGCAATTTCAATTGATTCAGTTGGGATTTTTAGTCGCTGTCTTTTATTTTGAGGGACTTGAGGCTGCAATTTTTATGTGGTTAGCGGCATTCATTGGCGCTTTGCTGCTAGAAACCATTAACTATATTGAGCACTACGGATTGGTAAGGCAAAAAACTGAATCGGGGTTCTATGAAATTGTAACTGAAAAACATTCAAGGAATTCCCATCACATTATCGGCCGATTGTTGCTGTTTGAATTGTCCCGACATTCCGATCATCATGCCAAAACCACGAAAAAATACCAAGAATTAAGGAGTCTTGAAAACGCTCCACAAATGCCTACGGGTTATACCGGAATGATGGTTTTGAGTTTGGTTTACCCGCTGTGGGTTGGGGTAATGAATCCTTTGGTGAAGAAATTTAATTCGGAAAATGGATTGTAATTCTTAAATCGTTTTTTGCATCCAAACCAAATCGAGCCAACGGTTAAATTTATAACCAACTTCGTTCATTCTTCCTACAATTTCAAATCCGAATTGCTTGTGAAATTCGATACTATTTTGATTGTTGGCATCAATTCCCCCAATAAGTGTATGAATATGTTGGTTTTCAGCACTTTCAATTAGGGCTTGCAAAAGCAATTTGCCGGCTCCATTTCCTTTTTTGTTATGTGCCACATATACCGAATGTTCCATGCAGAATTTATATCCCACTTTGGGTCTGAATTGTGAATAAGAAGCAAATCCAATCAATTCATTGTCAAGCTTTGCCACCAAAACAGGGTAGTTGTTTGAAGTTTGATTTTCAAACCATTCCATTTGTTTTTCAAGCGCTCTTGGTTCTAAATCGTAAATGCAGGTATCATTTTCAATGTAATGATTTACAATATCCAAGATTTGAGGGATATCATTTTTTGTTGCATTTTCAATAAGAACCGACGACATAACACGAAGGTAAGGAAAGATAAACAAAACTAAATTCATCTAAATCAATTTATGTAACTTTGCACCTTTATGTACGAATCGGAAATTGCCAAAAGAAAAACCTTTGCTATTATTTCGCATCCTGATGCTGGTAAAACTACCTTAACAGAGAAGTTTCTTTTATTTGGTGGTCAAATTCAAACAGCGGGTGCGG
>CANFVI010000193.1 GCA_947450405.1 Flavobacteriales bacterium | reverse complement strand
TAAATCTGTTATCCAAGTCTTTAGAGATGCTAAAGAAAAGAAGTTTCAAATGATTACCGGGCTTGAAAAAAGTCCTTCAAATTAAGAAAGGAAAAAGAAATGGCAGAATTAAACACAGGTGGTGACGGCGGTAAAGGCGGTAAAAAAAGGGCCAAGAAACAGAGTACCAGGGTAGATATGACTCCCTTGGTAGATTTGGCTTTCTTATTACTTACCTTCTTCGTCTTAACCTCAACATTTTCAAAACCTAAGGTTTTGCGTATGATTTTTCCAGAAAAAATTAAGGATTTGAGTAAAGTGGAACAACCAGAAGTAAAAAATGGTTTGACAATACTTTTAACCGAAAATAATAGAGTATTCTATTACAACGGGGCCCTTAATAATAAAACTGTTTTGGAAGAAACTGATTTCACAAAAGATGGTTTGCGTAAAATTCTAATTGAACGCAATTCACCTCTATTAAAAGAACTAAGCGCACTTCAAATGGAATTGTCAAAAATTCCAGAAAGAGATACTGCTGCTAAAAATAAAGTATTGACCAAAGTAAATGAAGCTCAAACAAAAGCATCACTCGTTGTTCTTGTGAAAGCCGATGAAAAAGCTACTTATGCCAATATGATCGATGTAATGGATGAGTTTTTGATTACTCAAATTGCTAAATACTTCCCAATTGACGAAGGATTAATGCCACTTGAGAAAAAACTTGTTGCTGATAAACTTAAATTGTAATCGCTATGGAAAATTCATTTAATCAATTAGCAAACAGTTGGAACCAACCAGAATCTGATTCTCGATTAGAGTTGGTTTTCAACGACAGATTTAAGGAGTATGGTGCTTATCAAATTAGAAAAAGTTACCGTTCTCGTATCATATTAGCAACGATCATTGCTTGTGTGTTCTCTTTGTTTTTATCTTCTTTGCCTATCATTATGGACAAAGTAGGTAAAGATACCAAGCCAAAGAAAAAATTGGTTTTCGTGGTTGAAAATATCGATGATATTAAAGATCCGGAAGAAGAAATTGAAAAACCAAAAGATCTTCCAAAACCAAAAGAGCCTGAAATGCAACAAGATGCTTACGTAGCTCCAAAAATTAATCCTGAAGCTACCAAAGAAGCAGACATTTTGCCTCCAGATTTGATCGATAACCCCAGCGATAAAAGCGTGAAAGGTGAAAAAGATCCAACCTTCCCAGATCCAAATGAAACGGGTGGGCCAACTGGTGGTGGAGAAGACGATAAAGGTGAACCGAAAACGGCTCAAGTAAAAGCGTCTTTCCCAGGTGGTGAGTCTAAATTTAGAGAATATGTACAACGTGAATTCCAATATCCTGTTCGTTGTCAAGACGAAGGTATCAATGGATCTGTTGTATTGAGATTCATTGTAGATTCAAAAGGTAAAATTTCTGATATTAAAGTAATTGAAGAAACCAAAACTTGTCCTGAATTTACAACAGAAGCAATTCGTATTCTTCAAAAATCTCCAAGATGGGTGCCAGGTCAAAATAACGGCCGATTCATCAAATCTTACCGAGAGATTCCAATTAAATTATCTGTTCAAGAATAATTCATAAAAAAGGGTGGCTTGCCACCCTTTTTTTATGTAACATTGCAATGTAATGAGCCTTCAGCCCATCATTCAAATTAACAAACTGCGGATTCAAGCCAACAATAAAACGCTTCTCTATATTGAAAGCATATGTTGTAATGCCGGTGAAATCCATGCCATTATTGGCGAAAGTGGAAGCGGTAAATCATTAACGCTTTTAACCATAATTGGATTACTTCCTAAAAGCCTTACTGTTTCTGGTGAAGTCCTTCTATGGAATGACAATAGGTTTATTAATTTATTAACCCTTTCAGATAAAGATTTTCAAGCCTATAGAGGAAAATTAATTGGAATGGTTTTCCAAGAACCAATGTCTGCGCTAAATCCACAACTGAAATGTGGAAAGCAAATGATGGAATCGTTTCTCGTTCATGGGAAAAAATCTGAGGCATTAGAAACCATTTCAAAGAAATTAGAAAAAGTTGGCTTGGGACACATGGTTGAACGTATCATGGATTCTTATCCTCATCAATTAAGCGGTGGACAACGTCAGCGCGTAATGATTGCCATGGCTTCATTACACAATCCTTTGGTATTGTTGGCCGATGAACCAACCACGGCTTTAGATTCTTTTTCTAGAAAACAGGTGATGGAAGACTTTACCCGATTGGCCATAGAAATGAATTGTGCATTGATTTGGGTGAGTCATGAATTGGATTTGGTAGCGAATTTTGCAAATCAAATTACAGTTTTGAGAAAGGGTGAATTGATTGAACAGGGCATTACCAATGAAATAATTAACAATCCCCAGCATCCTTATGTCATTGAACTGCTCGATGCAGTGCCACGGCCGAAAGCGCAATTAAATATCCCTCAAAATCCTGTTTTACTTGTAAAAAATGTTTTTAAAGTATACGGAAAGGGTAAAAATCAGGTAAATGCATTGAATAATTATACTGTGAGTTTATCACCTGGCGAAACATTGGCAGTAATTGGAACCTCAGGTTCGGGAAAATCAACCTTAGCCAAATTATTGGTAGCGTTAGAGAAACCAAGCAGTGGTGAAATTCAGTTGCATGGCAATAATATTCCCTCAAAACCACCTACCGGAATTCAAATGGTGTTTCAAGATCCATTTGCTTCTTTGAATAGGAATCATACTGCCATTTTTGCTGTTTCTGAAATTATTTCGCTTAAAAATCCATCAATTGCCAAAAAAGAGCTCAATGAACAGACTATTAAAGTGTTAAACGATGTTGGGTTTGATGAGCGATTGATGAATGCCAAACCCGATCAAATGAGCGGAGGACAAAGGCAGCGTTTGTGCATTGCCAAAGCACTGTCGACCAAGCCTGAAGTCCTTATTCTCGATGAAGCCGTTGCCGCATTAGATCCGCTGATACAAAAACAAATTTTAGATTTATTGAGGGACATTCAATTGACAAGGAAATTAATATATATCTTCATTACCCATAATTTAGACGTTGCCAAATCTTTGGCCGATAAATGGTGTTATTTAGATAACGGGGTAGAGAAGGAGATCCCGGTAGAATGGATCATTCAGGGTTAGACAGATTAGACGGGTTAGACAGATTAGACAGATGGATTGTAAAGGGTTTATAAAAGTTTAGACTGAT
>CANFVI010000192.1 GCA_947450405.1 Flavobacteriales bacterium | reverse complement strand
TTGTGCATGTATTCCTGTTGAAGCTTACGCTTCATAATTATTATTTTAGAATCTTTCAAAAAGGCGCCTCGAGGCGCCTTTTTTGTTTTGAAGTTTTTTTTAAAAACCTCCATTAAATTGTCTTAAATAGTGCCTATTTATTATATTAGTGAATCATTCGTTTACCTAGCTGAAACATATTATAAGTTTACTAAAACAAACTATCGGGAACTTTTTACAAACTGTTAATTTCATGAGATGAATTAGATTTGTGTGGTGAGAAAAATCATAGTATTAATATTAATATTTTTTAGTGTTATTCCAGCAAAATCGCAAACTGAGTTGACCATAGGTGGTATAATTAATGAAGGGAATTATTATAAAATAAATACGGGAGTGGTTTTTGGGATAAATTATAAAAAAGTTTCTTTTATATACAGTATTGCAAATGAAACGTATGGTGAGAGTACTTGGAGTCGTAATAGAGAAAATAAGTTGTATTGTTTGTATTGGAATGTTTTGAGAACGAAGAGATTAAAAACAAATTTAGGAATGTTAGCTAATTTGCATACCATAAACGATACATATAATAAGTTTAATATTGGTTGGTCAATTAAAGAAGATTTTTATTTAACTCCTAAAGTAAATATTAATTTAATGGTAAATTATCTTTTCTTGCGGCAAAATGAACAATATCTTAAGCAAGAACATTTAAACTCTAATTTTTCTTTAGGAATAGGAGTAGCATATCGTTTTGGAGATGGGTATGATTATGATGCCGAACAAAAGAAAGAACTTGAGAATAATAAATCAGGGAATAAAAAAATTAAAACATATTAATATGAGAAAAATAGCATTTTTATTTGTTGTCGTTGCTTTTACGCAATGCGTTTCAGTATCTCAACTTGAAAATTCAATTTCAAAAAATCACACTATTGATTTTTCAAATTCGAAAGTAGAATTTGTTGAAACAAGAGCTGTTGCCGGAAATGGAGTTACTCTTGCCGATGCATTGGCTATGGAAAAAGCGAAATGGGGCAATGATATTTCTTTGATAAATATTATTGAACAAAATAAGACAAGTACATTCTTATTTCTTCCAGTAGGGATAGAGAAAAACTATATTTATGATGTAGTTCGTATCACTAAAAAATTAGAAAAATGATACGTTACGCTAGAACATACGGAAGCCGTTTATATCCTCATAATATAGATGAGGCTTGGCAATTCCCTACAGGTCCAGAATTGGATACATTTGGTGTTGAAATTCCTGAAGAAATGAAGACTTTCGGATTGGAAGAATTTAATTTCAATAAAAAATTGATTGATTTAAAATTGGCGTATGTTCCGTGTTATGGTACTGAAAGAACTTATCCAAGACCTTTTGTAGATGAATTGCATTTGATGTATTTGGATAGTAGAAATCCGCGAGGTTGCTATATGCATTATGCAACATTGTATAATGTTCAGCCAATTTTGGATATTGAAATAGCACCAATAAGACTAAATTTAGATAATGATTTTGAAAATATTTATTTAAGAAATGAAGTGGCAACATATTTTGGTGAAGACTTTCAAAATTTCGTTAAAATTATCTCCGAAATGCGAGATTCGGATTTGGTTGCTAGTAATCAAAATAACAGATCCTTTTTGGTAAATGTACGATATGAAGAGTTAGTTATCTTGGATAAACCTATGGGTTGTCAAAACAATAGCCAAATGGCAAGTCAATGGAAAACAAATATGATTTACCCAAACGATATTAATCAAAAATAAATAACATGGAAAACTTAGAAAATAACAATGAAATTACAATTAGTTTAATCAGTAAATTATCAATTTCTTTAATTCGATTAAGGCAACTGCTATTGAGTCAATTAATTTTTTCAATAATTGGAGTAGTTCTTTATTTTGTTTTATCAAAAATTGAGAACGAATTAAAATTACCATTATTGTTTATATATATCGTATTGAGCTTGATTTTTATAATTCCCGCAATGGTTAATTTTTTCTCTATATCAGGTGCAATACGAAAAAATTTAGAATCGTTTGTGAAGTTGAATGATGTCAATAATAAATAATATTTATATCCACCTGAACAATATAGTATAAAACCATCGAAACTTGGTTTGTGCATGTATTCCTGTTGAAGCTTACGCTTCATAATTATTATTTTAGAATCTTTCAAAAAGGCGCCTCGAGGCGCCTTTTTTGTTTTTGAGTTTGAGTATATTTTTGAAATCCAGAAACGCCCATTTTTAAAGGGAAGTACTTGCAAAAAGAAAAAATTAATTTTTCAGAATTGATAATTTTGAATGAATGAAAAAATTCAATAATTAATAAAGCGAGGAAGTAAAACTATTTAGTTATTAAATAATGCCAATGTAATTTAATTGATATCATCTGATTATAATCAAATATTATTTTGATTTGTCGTTCGTTTTTTTCATATTTGATAATAACATATTTTATGATGAAAAAAATACTACCATTATTTATTCTCCTTGTCAGCTGGAATGCAGTGTTTGCCCAAAATAGGGCATTGAATTTTGACGGGGTTGATGATTATATTCTTGTTCCTGGAAGCAGCTCTTTGAGCCCTGCTAAAATAACTTGTGAAACATGGGTTTATATCAAAGATTTCACCACTACCCCTTGTGGCGATTGTGCGCCTATAATTTGGCACCAAGGAAAAGCCTTCCGTTTTGGAACAGGTAACGGTAAAATAGTTCATTTGCAATTGATGAACAGTTCAACAGTGGTATCTTTAAATAGTTCAACCCAAATAACAGCCAATGCTTGGAACCACATTGCAGGTACTTTTGACGGTGCCAAAATGAAAATTTATATCAATGGCGTTTGTAATGATTCTAGTTCTAGCTCTTTTTCAATTTCTTATTCAGGTACTAGCGATGTATGGATTGCCGATCCGGCAACAGGTTATAACGGAACTTTGGAAGAAACCCGCATTTGGGATTATGCCCGTTCTGCAGCCCAAATTAAGGAAGGAATGTATAGAAAATACCCAACCAACCAATCTGGGTTAATGTTGCAATATAGCTATGAAGATGGAATTCCATACAAAGTAAATACCACCGTTTCTAACATTGCCGACAATTCCAGTTTTGCAAACAAAGGCGGCGCCAAAAACTTTAAAATGACCGATTCAACTTCTAATTTTGTTCTAGGAAGATCATTTTGTGATACCATTGCGTATGCCAAATTTTC
>CANFVI010000191.1 GCA_947450405.1 Flavobacteriales bacterium | reverse complement strand
TCTTAAAAACTTACCTGAAATTTCTGAAGAAATCAAAACTTCAAACAAATATTCATGTGGTTTGGCAACAGACGGAGATGCCGATAGAATCGGATTTTTTGATGAAAAAGGAAATTTCGTAGATAGTCATCACTTGATTTTGTTATTAATTGAATATCTAACAACATTCAAAGGATATTCTGGTAAAGTTGTTAAGAGTTTTTCTGTGAGCGATAAAGTACAAAAGCTTTGTGAATTGAAAGATCTTGAATCAATTACGACTAAAATTGGATTTAAATATATCTGTGAGTACATGGTTACCGATGATGTTTTGATTGGTGCTGAAGAAAGCGGTGGAATTGCAATCAAAGGACATATTCCTGAGCGAGATGGTGTTTGGATGGGATTGGTATTGATGGAATATATGGCAAAAACTGGAAAATCCATTTCTGAATTGATATCAGAAATCTACGCCAAAGTAGGAACATTTGCCGTTGAAAGATACGATTTACACTTAAACAATGAGTTAAAGGAATTGATTATTTCAAATTGCAAATCAAATAGTTATACGAATTTCGGAAAATATACAGTTGTTTCAACTGAAGATACGGATGGATTTAAATTCAGATTAGACAACGGAAGTTGGGTAATGATTCGCCCTAGCGGAACTGAACCAGTTCTTAGGGTTTATTCAGAATCTAGCAGCTCTGAAGCTGCATTCGATATTTTAGACGCAACTAAAAAAGCAATTCTAGAAACCAAATGAAGGATGTCTTGCAAATAGATATTGATAAAATTTTGCAAGATAGAAATCCGCGTTTACAATTTTGGATACCTAAATTCATTGTCAATTGGTTTAAGAATTTTATTCACCAAGACGAAATGAATCAGGTACTTAGAGATGGCAATGAATTAAATGGTGTTGATTTTGCGCAATATGTAATAGATGTATTGGGCGCCAAAGTAACTTTTGTAGGATTAGAAAATATTCCTCAAACTGGAGGTTGTATTGTTGCATCGAATCACCCTTTAGGAGGTTTAGATGGTATGGCATTGATGGTTGCAGTATCAAAAGTGCGAACAGATTTCAAATTTTTGGCAAATGATATTTTAATGCACATTGAACCTTTGAAAGATAACTTTATACCAGTAAATAAATTAAGTAAAAACACAAAACAACATTTATCGTTAATTTCAAATGAATATAAATCAGGAAAGGCCATATTGGTATTTCCTGCTGGTTTATGTTCTAGGAAAATTAAAGGGAAAATAATGGATCTTCCATGGCAAAAAAGTGTTGTCAGTAAAAGTATTGAACATCAATTGCCAATTATACCCACTTTTATTGAAGGTGAGAACTCAAAAATGTTTTATAGAATAGCCAATATTCGTAAATTTTTATCTTTAAAGTTCAATATTGAAATGCTCATGCTGCCCGATGAATTACACAAACAAAAAGGCAAAGCAATCACTGTATATTTTGGAAAACCAATTGATTACAAAAAATTTAGCAAGAAGAAAATTTGGGCAGACGCACAACAGTTGAAAAATTTTGTTTATCAAATAAAAAACAATTTATCACTTGAATTCGTTTCTAATTCTTAAATTCACGGATTATTAGAATAATGGAAAAGATCATTGATAAGATAGATAGGCAGATTCTAAAGTCTGAACTTACCAAAGATATTTTTGTTAGGCCAACAAATAATGTTGGCAATCATATATTTATATTCAATGGCAACGACAAACCTAATTTATTGAAGGAAGTTGGTCGTTTGCGCGAAGTATCATTCAGATTGGCGGGTGGTGGAACTGGGAAATCTATTGATTTAGATGCGTTTGATACAGGGAAATACGCTTACAATCAGTTAATTGTATGGAATCCTGTTGATGAAGAAATTGTAGGGGGTTATAGATTCATGCTTTGCAGAGATGCACGAGATGAATTTGGAAACTATCATCTGTCTACAACCGAAATATTTACCTATTCTGATAAATTAAAACAAGATTATTTTCCTTCAACTATTGAATTAGGTAGAAGCTTTGTTCAGCCTGATTATCAACCAAGTGCAGAAAGTAGAAAAGGTTTGTTTTCTCTAGACAATTTATGGGATGGTTTGGGAGCATTGGTAATGGACAATCCAGAAATGAATTATTTTTTCGGCAAAATTACCATGTACACCGATTTTCATATAGAAGCCAGAGACACAATCCTAGCATTCATGGAAACTATTTTTCCAGATACTGAAGAATTAGCTCGTCCTTTGAATCCAATTCATCGGAAATTTGATTGCTCTGAATTCATTAACGAAATCAAAGGTCTCCCATATAAAGAGGCACATCAAATTTTGAATCAAAAAGTTAGGTCTATGGGAGAAAATATACCCCCCCTTTTTAATTCTTACATGAACTTAAGTCCAACCATGAAAACCTTTGGAACCGCCATCAACAATCACTTTGGAGATGTTGAAGAAACTGGCATTATGGTTACCATTTCGGATATCTACGACAATAAAAAAGCCAGACACGTGCAATCTTATATTGATTGGAAGTCAGCTAATTAATTTAGAATAATTAACCTTCCTTTAGCCGATCTTGTTTGACCTTGAATTCGGTAGTAGTAAATTCCATCTGTAAATTTATCATTACAGTTCCAACTGTTGTTTGATGAAATGCCTTGAAATAATTCCCTACCTAAAGCATCGAAAATAGTTAAATTAAATGTTTCGGTAATGCCATTTAAATCTTTTAATTTAAAACAATTAACATTTTTAAACACTACAGGTTTAAAATCTTTTTCAATCGTGCTTACTGCATTCAAATTCAATACATACTTTAATGCGTTAAGCGCATCTACCTTGCCGTAACCATAATTATAATTTGAATCGGCCGAGGTGAAACTATCTCTTTGCGCAGTTATTCTAAAAATTTCTGCAACTTGAGCTGAGTTCAATGTGCTTGAAACTTGCAATATGAGTGCTGCTATACCATTCACATGTGGCGATGCCATACTTGTACCGCTAAATAAGGCCCAAACAACGTCGTTGCCGTTGTATTTGGTTTTATAAATTACTTCATCGTTCATCCAACCTGGAACTTGTCTGAAATTAACCGCAGACGCTACCAATTGCCCAGGAGCAGCAACATCGGGCTTCATTCTACCATCTATTCTTGGACCGCGGCTACTAAACGATGCCAACTCTCCTACTTTTAAGTTATTGTCTGACTTGGCTTTTCCCTCAAAATTAACCCACTCTTTTCT
>CANFVI010000190.1 GCA_947450405.1 Flavobacteriales bacterium | reverse complement strand
TAATTTAATATTTGCGCTAACCATTACCTGTTTAATTTACTTCGCAATAAATGCGAAGCGTTGCTGTTTCCATTCTTTCAAAGATCTTTTGAATCATCAACACAAAATTTAAAACCCTGTGTCGTAATCCCTATTTTAATTTCTTAATTTCTATTTTTAAAATCACTTGTTTTCCTCTCTAGAAAAACAACCCGTTTTTGATTGGGAGTGCAAATGTAGAGGTTTTTTCTTTCCCACCAAATTTATTTTAAAATTATTTTTATTCTTTTTTGAAATTTTAAAATTCTGTCTGTTAATCTGATACATAAATCTCTATGGATTTTGAATTAATTTTCTTTAAGCCCCAAACTATATTGTTGTGAAATAATTTGTATTGATACAAACAAACCAAGTTAAGTTTAAACTTGTTCATGCTTGTTTATTATCGATTTCTCTAATTGCTAAACAAAATGTACGAACCTTTACTGTAAAAGATTTCAGGAAGAAATGGCAAATAAAATACAGATAATTAAGCGTAATTATTTGAACAAATATAATCGTGGTGGAAAACTGATTTTATAAAATCCCCACATCTTATAAGGATTGAAAATCTTCAATCCCTCCTTCTAAAACCTCTTAAAAAAATTATCTAATTATCTGTTTTTCGGCTTAATTCAACCGTCTTATTTTTATCGCATTTAACAACGTATTCCCTTTAACTTTTTCAAATGAAATGGTTAAGCCCTTTGCATTTTTTGAAGTAACCACATAAGATTTTACGATAGCATTTAAACCACCATATTGAGTAGCAGGTGAAAATCCTTCAAGTACTTTGTCATCATTTATCGCAATATTGAACGTACTGATTTCCTTGGTATTTTCTTCTTTGTCATTCACATCATAAATGGATTTTTGATTTTTAATTTCCAAATCCGAAAAATGTAATTCTACTTCATATTCCCCATCAGCCACATCAAATTTATACTCCGTTAACCCGAAACGGAAGGTTTGATATAATGGCACATTGCGCGTAAGATTCACTTCTGATTGATGACCGATTCTTGTATCTGAGGTTCTAAATACTTCTCCACCTACATAACCAAACCCTCCAGTTTTATACGCTTGATCTGGGAACCAAGTAACATTGTTAATTGGGTCAATAAAATAGCAATTGCTGCCCACATTTACAGCCAATTCAAAACTTTTATCTTTAATTTGATTTATTAATAATGGTAAAATTTCGAAATTGATTTCCATTCCATCTTGACAGGAATTATTTTCATTTACACCTTTTGCAAATAAAAAATTCTTCCCATTTACAAATGGAATATTCCAAATAGCAACGCCCTTATTTACATTTTGAATGCCAAGGGATTTACCATTTTGAAACAATTCAACTTTTTCGAGATTGGAATAAATCTTTACAGGTTGTATAACAAAACTATCTCTTGAAGATAATTGAATACCTTTTCTTATTGGCCAATCACGACTTGCTATATGAATCATTGGATTTTTCAACAACCAAGCCTGATAGAGAAAATAAACATCTTTAGGCGTTCTGTTGTTATACAACAGGCCTTTGTTATTAATATGTGGCATACTCTCTTGTCTGCTAGCTGCATTAAAATCAATTAAATTCCAAACCGCTGCACCCGAAATAAATTTGCGATCAAATATTTGTTTCAAATACGATTCATGATATTGCTGTTGCCATTCTATACTAAAATCAAATTGCTCTGGATTGATACTATGTAATCGACCATCGCCCCCTGCGCCAAATTCACTTATGATAGAAATGATGTTTGGCGTTTCAGTATGCACTTTATCCATGAATTCTCCGAACTGATTGAAGCTTCCTTTATACCAACCATAATATGTATTCCATCCAATTATATTTGGAGTAGTTGACATGCCATATTCTAGATAATAATCTTTGCCTCCTGAGTTTTGTGCCATTGCCGATAGGCGATGTTTATCTTCAGCTCGAACAATGCTATCTAATTCCTTTGCAAATTGTGCTGTGGTAGTAAATATTTCTTTCTGCTTTTCTTTATCAGCCATCTTAGATGTGCCCAATCCTATTTCATTCATATATCCCCAAATAATAACACTAGGGTGGTTATAGTTCTGACGGATCATTTCTATCAAACTGCTAATACAAGTGGATTTCAATTCTTTATTATCATAAAAACTATTTCCGAGTGGCGTTTCTTCCCAAACCAAAATCCCTAATTTATCGCAAATCTCTAAAATAGTAGGATCTTGAGGATAATGACTAACTCTTATAAAATTACCGCCCATGTCTTTTAACAATTGAACATCTCTACGATTAAGATCATTATCTAACGCATTGCCTAATCCCATGTAATCCTGATGACGAGATGCTCCTATTAGTTTGATACTTTTCCCATTTAAATAAAAACCAGAATCTGCACTAAATTTAAACCATCTTAACCCCAATGGAGCCTGCTGCATGTCAAATTCAATTGAACTTTTATCATCTGATAAAATTGACGTTTGAACGGAATACAAATACGGATTTTCCGGCGACCATAAATTGGGATTGTTTATCTTATTTGAAGTTTGTTGAAAATTTGTAGATGTTCCTGCATTTACTTTAATCTTGGATTTGATTTCTGTAATCAAATTCCCTGAATTGTCTATGACCTTTGAAAGCAAAACTAAATTTCTACTCTCGTTGGATTGATTTGTTATGGCTCCTTTGATGTTTACAATGGCTTCATTATTATTTACAATTGGGGCATCAACAAAAACGCCACTGGTGCCAAAGTTCATTTGATCAAAATGTATTTTATTGGTGCTAATCAAGTAAACATCTCTATAAATCCCACCAAACATGGTATAATCGCCAGAGATGGGTGGCAAATCTAATTTCTTGCTATTGTCAACTTTTACTGAAATAATATTTTTTCCTGGAATAGTTACATACGCTGAAATATCGAATGTAAAAGCAGTGAAACCGCCTTTATGTTGACCAACAAATTTGCCATTAACATACACATCTGCTTTTAAAAAAGCACCTTCAAAATGGATAAACAGTTGCTTATACTCATATTGGTTTGTCAAATTCAATTCCTTACGGTACCACCCTATACCTCTGTAATATTGTTTTGAAGTATACGCGTCTATAGAATTCCAAGTATGTGGCAGATTTACTTTTTGCCATGCCTTATCATTAAAATCAACATTTTCTGCTTCTGAAATATCTTCTTTAATAAATCTCCAGGAATCATTTATGGTTTCTTTTTGTGTTTGAGAAAAGCTAAG
>CANFVI010000189.1 GCA_947450405.1 Flavobacteriales bacterium | reverse complement strand
TGAACAATCCTTATCACTGTTCGATACTAAGCCTCAAAAAATAATAGAAACTGCAAAAGTTAAAGTTACTGATGAAAGTGGTGTTGAAAGTCTTTTAAAATTTGATTTGGTTCGCCAAAAGTTTGTTTCTACTTGGATTCCAAAAACAGGTGTGAAATATACTTTGCAAGTTGATTATGGCAATTTGAATTCAACTTTAAGTGATTTTACTATTCCAAAGTTAACATTGAGTAATAAAGCAAAATGGACTGACAACACATCTAAAGATTCTGTAGGTTTCCCAACTGGTACAATTGATTTTACAATCAAAGACAATGGAACGGAAAGAAATTATTATGAAATAGGTTTATTTAGATTTGATGATGTAATTTTAGATTGGCTTCCATTGCCAATTATTGCTGAGAATCCAGAATTTGTTGACAATCAAGTTAAAAACAAAGAAGGTGCCCTAATTATTCAAGATGGTAGTTTTAACGGTCAATCAAAACTATTGAAGTTTACTACTCCTTATGGTACCGCAGGTACTGCCTATAAATACTTGGTGGTAATTAAGAATTTAAGTGAGCAGTATTATAGATATTTCAAGTCAATAGACAATTACAAACAACAACAAGGTATATTTTCCGAACCATCTCCAGTTTTTACAAATATTCGCGGTGGAGTTGGTATTTGTGCTGGAGCTAGTATAGTGAAGGACACCATCCAATAACAGACAAGTGAAAAAGCAACATTCAGACCATTATATTTTCGTAAAAAATGCGCATCAACACAATCTTAAAGGGATTGATGTTTCAATAAAACACAACACGTTTACTGTAGTTACTGGAGTTTCTGGCAGTGGAAAATCTTCGTTGGTATTTGATACTTTATTTGCTGAAGGACAAAGACGCTATGTAGAAAGTTTAAGTTCATATGCCCGCCAGTTTATGGGTAGGATGAAGAAACCAAAGGTTGATTATATTGAGGGACTTTGTCCCGCAGTTGCCATTGAGCAAAAAGTCAATACCCACAACCCCCGTAGTACTGTTGCAACTTCAACGGAAATATACGATTATCTAAAACTTCTATTTACAAGAATTGGAAAAACAATCTCTCCAATTTCTGGCAGAGAAGTAAAACGTGATTCGGTTCAAGATGTCATTAAAGAAGCAAAAACTTTGGACGATGGCAATAGGATTTTGGTTCTAACGCCCATTAAACTCGAAAAGGTTTTAATAACAGACGTTGAAGCATTAAATCAAAAAGGATTTAGCAGGTTGTTCTTTAATAATGAAGTACATAGAATTTCAGATGTATTGGAAGAAAATATCATTGTAACCAGCCCAGCCTATATTGTTGTTGATCGTTTGCAAATTGATTCTGAAGATGAAAATTCTGAATCGCGGATGTTCGATGCAATTGAAACAGCTTTTTGGGAAGGCGAAGGCGATTGTGCTATTTTCGTTGACAAAACAAAAGAACTTAAAGAGTTTAATAACCGTTTTGAATTAGACGGCATTCAATTTGAAGTTCCCACCAGAGATTTCTTAAGTTTTAATAATCCTTATGGAGCTTGTAAAACTTGCGAGGGATTTGGAAGCGTTTTGGGTATTGATGAAGATTTGGTTATACCAGATAAATCTCTTAGTGTTTATGAAGGTTGCGTGGCTCCTTGGAAAGGAGAAATCATGGGCGAATGGAAAACCCATTTCCTAAAGCAAGCAGCCTTAATCGATTTCCCAATTCACAGACCTTACCATGATTTAAACGCCGAAGAAAAAGACATACTTTGGAAAGGTAAAAAAGATCTATTGGGACTAAATGATTTCTTTAATCATTTGGAGCAGAATTTTTATAAAATTCAATATAGGGTAATGGCAGCAAGGTACAGAGGGAAAACGCCATGTACCGATTGCATGGGAACTCGATTGCGTAAAGAAGCGGGTTATGTAAAACTCGAAAATATTTCTATAGAAAATAACATTTCAAAATTTTCAAATATTCAAGGAATTCTATTGATGCAAGTTGTAGATGCACAAAACTTCTTCAACAATATCGAACTCAGTGCCAAGGATATTGAAATTTCAAATAGAATCATTAATGAGATCAAAACCAGATTGAATTATCTATTTGATGTTGGATTGGGTTATCTAAGCTTAAATCGCTTAAGCAATACTTTGTCTGGTGGTGAAAGCCAAAGAATTAATTTGGCTACCAATCTTGGATCTAACCTAACTGGTTCAATGTATATTCTCGATGAACCAAGTATTGGTTTGCATTCTAGAGATACAGAGAAGTTAATTCAAGTATTGAAAAATCTTCAAAATGAAGGCAATACCGTAATTGTGGTAGAACATGACGAAGATGTAATGAAACAGGCAGACCAAATCATTGATATAGGTCCAATGGCTGGAACTTTGGGTGGAGAATTGATTTACAGTGGCGATTACAACGGATTAATTAGCAACGCCCACAGCTTAACTGGGAATTACCTGTCGGGAATTCAAGAGATAGAAATCCCTCAAAATCCAAGAATATCAATGAATTATTTGGAAATAATTGGGGCAACTGCAAATAATCTGAAGAATATTGATGTGAAAATTCCAATTGATTCATTTACTGTTGTTACTGGTGTTTCTGGATCTGGTAAAACAACATTGATCAAGCAAATTTTATATCCTGCATTGGCAAAAGAATTACAACAATTTGTTTCTGTGAAAACAGGCAGTCACAAGGCCTTATTGGGGAATAAAAAGTTATTGAAAGGGGTAGAGCTGGTTGATCAAAATCCAATTGGAAAGAGTTCAAGAAGTAATCCAGTTACTTATGTAAAAGCCTATGATGATATTCGTGAGTTGTATGCCAATCTGCCGACATCAAAATTTAACGGATTTAAGCCTTTGCATTTTTCATTCAATGTTGATGGGGGAAGATGTGACAATTGTACCGGCGATGGTGAAACAGTAATTGAAATGCAGTTCATGGCCGATATTAAACTTCCTTGCGAAGTTTGTGGAGGTAAGAGATTTAAGAAAGAAGTTTTGGAAGTTGAGTTCAACGAAAAAAACATTTTTGATATCTTAGAATTGACAGTTGACGATGCCATTGAGTTTTTCAAAAATGAAAAAAATATTTCAGATAAATTAAAACCGCTACAAGATGTTGGTTTGGGATACGTTAAATTGGGCCAAGGTAGCAATACCTTGAGTGGTGGAGAGGCACAACGTGTTAAATTGGCATTCTATCTGAGTAAAGCAAACCCGTTCAAAGAAGGTGGAGCCATGTTCATTTTTGATGAACCAACTACAGGATT
>CANFVI010000188.1 GCA_947450405.1 Flavobacteriales bacterium | reverse complement strand
GAAAATACCAATACCAAATTGAGTTCTGTGGTGGGTCGCTATTACGCAATGGACAGAGATTCGCGTTGGGAAAGGGTTCAAAAGGCCTACGACGTTATGGTGAATAACCAAGGTGAATACACTGAAAATGTCCTTCAAACCATAAAAAATAAATACAACGATGGCATCACCGATGAGTTCATGTCGCCAATTCGTTGCTTAAAAGATTCTGAGGGACAAATTGAGGATGGAGATATTGTACTTTGTTTCAATTACAGAACAGACCGTGGTCGTCAAATAACCCGGGTGTTGAGTCAGGAAGATTTTCATGAGTTTAACATGCATAAACTGAATTTGCATTATTATACCATGACAATTTATGACGAAAAATATAAAATTGATGGGGCATTGTTTCACAATGATAATTTGGTTTTGACATTGGGTGAGGTGATTCAAAATGCAGGCGCAACCCAATTGAGGGCGGCCGAAACTGAAAAATATCCGCACGTTACATTTTTCTTTTCGGGGGGAAGAGAGGAGCCTTTCAATGGCGAAACCCGAATCATGGCGAATTCGCCAAAGGTGGCAACTTACGATTTACAACCAGAAATGAGTGCGGAGGAATTGTCAAATTCTGCCATTGATTTTATTCAAAAAGATCAACCTGATTTTGTGTGTTTGAATTTTGCAAATGCCGATATGGTAGGACATACAGGGGTTTATTCAGCTATTATTAAAGCCGTTGAAACAGCAGATCGTTGTTTGAAAAAGTTGGTTACAGCGTTGAAGCCTTTGGGATATCAGTTTATTGTGATTGCCGATCATGGAAATGCCGATTTTGCAATCAATGACGATGGAACTCCGAATACAGCGCATACCACCAATCCGGTTCCAGTATGGTTGATTACCGACAATAAATCTTTGAAAATTACTGATGGTATTTTGGCCGATGTGGCTCCGTCAATATTGAATTTAATGGGGATTTCAGTTCCCGCGGAAATGACAGGTAAAAACTTAATTTTATGAAAAAGAATCTAATTTATTTTGTTGGCTTAGTATTGTATTTGGCGTCTTGCAATGGTGGCCATCAGAAAAATGAAAAAACCAAATACACCGATTTGTGGCAGATTTATATGTCTAACCAGATTGATACCCTCACCAAAGCAAATCCAAGTTTGATTAAAACCATCAACCAAGGCGAAGAAGTTGAAACGTTAAAAATGGATTCAGTAAATTGGGGAAATGAGTTGAGTGGTTTTTTAAATATTGATTTTAATAAGGAATCTGTAAAGAATAAATATTCTCTGAACACAGATTCTGCGGGAAAAATTTCGATGATTGGTTTTTTTGCAAAAGATACCAACGCATATATTCAATCTTTCGAGGTAACGAGAATAGAAGGTAAAATTGATTTGTTACAATGGAAAACCAAAACCAGAAGTTTTTTAATTGACAGAGATCAGGTGTTGGCATACCAACCGGGAAAAGGATTCCGCATTCAAATAAATGAAAATAGCCTTTGGGCTTCACCTAAAAACATTGAAATTTTTGGGGATATTCAAAATAAAGCATTTTTAGAAAGATGAAATTAAGCAACTTTATCAATGGGGCATTTGTTGCTCCTATCAACGGTCAATATGTAGATAATTTTCAACCTTCAACAGGTTTGAAATACGGAGAAATTCCAGATTCTGAAGAAGCAGATGTTGTTTTGGCAGTTGAAGCCGCAAAAAAAGCGCAGCCAGCATGGAGCAATACCCCTGCCGAAGAGAAGTTCAAAATCATGAACCGTATTGCTGAATTAATCGATTTAAAAAGAGATGATTTAGCAAGGGCAGAGAGCATAGATCAAGGCAAACCATTTTGGCTTGCAAAAAATGAAATGAACAGGGCGGCACAAAACTTTAGGTTTTTTGCTACCGCTACCATGCAGTTTGCAAGTGAAAGCCATGCAATGGAAGACAAGGCAATCAATTATACATTGCGTCAACCCATTGGCGTTGTGGGATGTATTAGTCCTTGGAATTTACCATTGTATTTATTTTCATGGAAAATAGCGCCTGCAATTGCTGCCGGCAACGCGGTGGTTGCCAAGCCTAGTGAATTTACTCCTGTTACCGCGTTTATGCTTTGTGAAATCTGCAATGAAGCAGGTTTGCCTCCGGGAGTGTTGAACGTAGTTCACGGATTGGGTGGTAAAGCAGGGCAAGCCATTGTTGAATCTGAATTTACCAAGGCCATTTCATTTACGGGTGGAACGGCTACTGGAAAGCATTTGGCAAGAACTGCGGCTCCAATGTTTAAGAAACTGAGCTTAGAGTTGGGTGGGAAAAATCCCAATATCATATTTGCAGATGCAGACTTAGAAAAAGCCATCAAAACCACTGTGAATAGTTCATTTATGAACCAAGGTGAAATATGTTTGTGTGGAAGTCGTGTGTTTGTGCAACGAAGTGTTTACAATGAGGTTCGCGACAAATTGGTTGCCGAAGTTAACAAACTTACCATAGGCAATCCCCTCGATGAAAATAGAATCGGAGCCATTGTTTCCAAACCGCATTTTGAAAAGGTTTTGTCATATATAGAACTTGCAAAAGAAGAGGGCGGTATAATTTTAACGGGTGGTAAGTCCGTTCAACCGGAAGGATTTGAAAACGGTTGGTATATAGCTCCTACCGTTATTGAAAATTTGCCTTTTGATTGCAGATGCAATACCGAAGAAATCTTTGGTCCGGTAATTAGCATTACTCCTTTCGATACAGAAGAAGAGGTTTTGATGATGGCGAATGCCACAGAATATGGATTGGCAGCTACAATTTGGACAACAAACTTAAATACGGCGCACCAAATGGCAAACAAATTGCAAATGGGCATCGTTTGGGTGAATTGTTGGTTGTTGAGAGATTTGCGTACACCATTTGGTGGTACTAAAAGTTCTGGCGTGGGAAGAGAAGGTGGTTGGGAAGCCATGAAGTTTTTTACTGAACCTAAAAATGTGTGTATTGCACTCTAAAAAATGAATAAAGAATATTGGGATGAAAGATACGCCCGCAGCGAGTATGCTTATGGCGAGGCACCAAATGTGTTTATAGAAGAAACTCTTCCTAAATATCCGATAGGTAAAATATTGTTTCCCGCAGATGGAGAGGGAAGAAATTCAGTTTATGCAGCCAAATTGGGTTGGGCAGTTTCCGCTTTTGATTTAAGCGACACGGGTAAGCAAAAAGCAATAGATTTGGCAACTGCATTCGATGTTACAATCGACTACGAGGTGAGCGGTGCTGAAGAAATAAACTATGAACTTGAAAGCTTCGATGCAAT
>CANFVI010000187.1 GCA_947450405.1 Flavobacteriales bacterium | reverse complement strand
TAAAACAGTATCAACTACCAACACAGGTTTGATCAATGTAGACGCTAGCAATTTAAGCAGCGGAGTTTACATGGTTCAAATTTCAAATGGTAACCAAGTTGTAACCCGTAAAATCAATATTCAAAAATAAATAGTTGTTGGCAAGTTAATTGCCTAAGTAATGTTTCATATAAAAAGGCGGCCATTGGCCGCCTTTTTTGTTTACGCTACGCTGTTTACGGCTCCGCCTGTTGACGCTGCGCAGTTTAGTTTAGGCAATCGCCAAAACTAAGCCTTTGTAATCCTTATAATCCGTCTAACCTGTCTAACCCGTCTAATCCCTTTTGGGTTTACGGCTTCGCTTCGCTCAGCCTGTTGACGCTTCGCTTCGCTCAGCCTGTTGACGCTTCGCTGTTTAGTTTAGGCAATCGCCAAAACTAAGCCTTTGTAATCCTTATAATCTGTCTAACCCTCCCGATAGCTATCGGGATAACCCGTCTAATCTGTCTAATCCCTTCTTAAGAATCCCTTCTTAAGAAGAGGGCAAACCTTATACCTCTCTTCGTGGGTATCATCATACACTGCATTCAATGTGTTGTAAACGTTTTTAATTCCCATCAATTCTAAGAATTCAAATGGCCCCTTCGGATAGTTTGTTCCTAATTTCATGGCCGTATCTATATCTTTGGCATTTGCGGTGCCTTCTTGAACAGTGTAAAATGCTTCGTTGATAATCATACAAATGATACGCGGTGTAACCATGCCCACTCTGCTATCAACTTTTGTTGATGTTGTGTAGCCCAATGTATTAAATAAATCTGTTGTGATTTCTATATCAAAAGGATTTGTATATTCTAAAGTGGTGCGCTCAACCATAGTTGGTAACGCATTGATGCCAATAATTTTATTGCCGGTAGGTTTTATTTTATTTTCAGCAAATGCGCCTTCCAATGAAATATTAACAGCACTTACTAAAAATAATGTAGTTGTATTGGTTGAATACGAAAGGAGATTTGTGAAATTTTCGTCGAAATCTAAATCAACAAATACATCAAAATCGGCATGAGATTTTGTATCTTGCACCCATGTGTAGGAATTTGCGTCTAAATTTTTGGCTTTCCAAGCTTCCGCTTTTTTGCCTGTTCCCAATACTGCTATTTTCATGTGCATACAAAAATACAACAAAGATTATGAGAGAAACTATTTTTACAAAAAATGCTCCAGCTTCAATTGGTCCATATAGCCAAGGAGTTCGTTTTGGTAACACCTATTATTTTTCTGGACAAATTGCGCTAGACGCAGCTACCGGCAATTTTGTGTCTGCTACCGATGTGAAATTACAAACCCAACAAGTAATGAAAAATATTCAAGCTTTGTTAACTGAAGCTGGATTGACATTCGATAATGTTGTGAAAACGAGTATATTTCTAAAAAGCATGAATGATTTCCCAGTAGTAAATGAGGAATATTCAAAATCGTTTTCTTCAGGAGTTTATCCTGCGAGAGAAACAGTAGAAGTATCTAGATTGCCAAAAGATGCACTCGTTGAAATTTCTGTGATATGCGCAAAATAATAGGATAGTCGCTTAATGCGCTATCAGTATCTTTTTTCGTGTTACCGTTTGATTGGATTTTAGCTCCAAAATGTACATACCATCAGGTTGGTATTGACAATTGACGCTCCCCGTTTTTTGATTATCTACTTGGTATTCAATCATTTTTTGTCCCTCAAGAGAAAATAAAGTGATTTTATTAATTTCTAAGTTACTACTGAATTGCAGACTCTGATTCGCAGGAATTGGGGCTATGTTTACGTTGTTTTTATTAGGATTAATTACTGACGATAAGTTTTTCAAAGGCATCGAATCCATCACAATATTTTCATCGCCGGGTTGGTAACCTGTATACCAAAAATAAACCAACATCATTTCGTCGGTGGTGCTTTCTCCTTTTGATACAGCCAAAGGAGGTGTATTGGGATTTGATAAATTAGATGCGGTATTATTGTAATAACCTTCTCCCCAAAGCGTTAACCCTGAATTAATAATAAGTGGCTGATAAAAACTATACGTTCTTTGCCAATGGAAATCCCAACCTGGAATATTGATAATTTTTGTGGTATCGCCATTCGCATTCAATCCATAAGCCTTAATTTTTTGACCAATTAAATGCATGTGGGGTGCGCAAGCAAAAACGGTTGCTTTTCCCCCAACAACATATTTTGTGTAGAATGTTTTGGTTTGGCCTGGTGGAATGTATAATGGACCATTTGTCATGCTATTGTTGTTGTGATTTAGAATAGGATCAATATAAACCTGCCGTAAATTATTCGTCGTTAATTTGAGCGCAACTTTGGTTGAATCTAGTTGATTGCTAATTCCTTTTGGATAGTGAACCTGAAGGATGATTTTTGTTTTCTTTAGAATTTTTGTCCCAAATCCCGCCGGAAATACAAATGGTTCTTGCCCAGGTACATAAACACCAATCAATTGTGAGGTGGGAGAACCTGTCCCTCCAAAAGCCAAATAACCCGGTTTAGGGTCGGCCAAATCTTTGGCGGTGGGAATTGAACTAGTATCTTGAAAAACAAGTACATGATGCACAATACTGCGGTTTCCTGGAATTACTTCAAGGGCAGTTGCAAATTGATTTTGCGTCAAATTGGTTGGCAATACAAAACAGCGATACTCATCGTTTGAAGTATTTACCGTGTAATTCGGCATCTTCAACATGAGGGATATACTCTTGAGTTGTGTGCCGTTGTTTGAAGTTGGATCTACTATTTTAATTGTGGTATCACCGTAAGGTGCATCATTATCGGCCCATTTTTTTAACTGATCAATTTCATTCGCGCTGAGAACCCTTTCATGGGCATATCTTTTATATTTTGGATCTGCTGGCCAAGGAGGCATGCGCTTTGATTGGGTAGAACTGGCAATGCTGCTTGCCATGTTTTTGCAATTGTTATATCCCACCAATGAAAATGGAGCTATTCCTCCAGCTGAATGACATTGGGTGCAGTTTTTATAAATGATACTCGAAATATCAACCCAAGTAGGTGTTTGTGCATTCGCAATTTTACTAGCAAAAAAACAAATGACAATGATAATCAGGAATTTTAAGCGTTTCATGAATAACGAAATTACAAAATCTCGATGAAAATCACGCCACTTTTATTTTTTATACGTTAAATTTGTGGTATGTCGAACAACCACGATGAACTAGTTCCTCAATCTTTGGATATTGAGTTAAGCGAAGAAGTTGCAGAAGGTACTTATAGTAATTTTGCAATCATTACACACAGTCAATCTGAATTTATTGTTGACTTTATT
>CANFVI010000186.1 GCA_947450405.1 Flavobacteriales bacterium | reverse complement strand
AGTTGTTAATAAAGTGTAGTTAACTTATTGAAATACAATAACTGATTGATATTGTATTCCATTCTGTAAAGAAAAACAATTAATTCACATTTTGCTAATTTTTTTTACTTGTTTTTTAATTATTTTTTTTGTAAGAAGGGTATTTTTTTCATTAATGGCAATTTATTTTTATAATTTTTTAGGCAAATTCACCAAATTCACTCCTCAAAATATCTGCAATTTCGCCAAGAGTGGCATATTGCTCAACAGCGTCCAATATATAAGGCATTAAGTTGTTGCTCGTTGAGCATGCTGCTTTGAGTTTTCCCAACGATTCTGATACCTTATTATTATTTCTTTTCGCCTTAAGTTGATTGATTTTTTGAGTCTGGGTATCCCTAATACTGTCATTTATTTTGAAACTTGGAGGTGATGCAACCTCTTCAACTTGAAATTGATTCACGCCAACAACAATTGCTTCTTTCTTTTCAACCTCTTTTTGATAGATATAACTGCTGTTTGCAATTTGATCTTGAATCCATCCATTTTCAACAGCAGAAACTGCTCCACCCATTTCAGAAATCTGATCCATCAATTTTAAAGCTTCCGCTTCAATTGCATTGGTGAGTTCTTCAACGAAGTAACTTCCCCCAAGAGGATCAACAGTATTCGCTATTCCACTTTCAAATCCAATAATTTGTTGGGTTCTCAATGCAGTTCTTGCCGCTTTTTCAGTAGGTAAATTCAAAGCTTCGTCAAAACCGTTGGTGTGCAAACTTTGAGTCCCTCCCAAAACTGCCGCCATGGCTTGAATGGTAACCCTGCTAATGTTGTTCTCTGGTTGTTGAGCAGTAAGCGTAGAACCACCCGTTTGGGTGTGGAAACGCAACATCATTGCCTCGTTAGATTTTGCACCAAGACTTTTCATGGTGTTGGCCCAAATTCTTCTCGCTGCCCTGAATTTTGCTATTTCTTCAAAGAAATCGTTGTGTGCATTGAAGAAAAACGAAAGTCGTTTTCCAAATACATCAATATCTAATCCTTTTGCCAAAGCACTTTCAACATAAGCCTTTCCATTTGCCAATGTAAATGCCAATTCTTGTGCTGCCGTACTTCCGGCTTCTCTAATATGATATCCACTGATACTAATGGTATTCCAACGAGGTAATTCTTTACTGCACCATTCAAAAATGTCAGTAATGATTCTCATACTTGGTCTAACCGGATATATATAAGTTCCTCTTGCGGCGTATTCTTTCAAAATGTCATTTTGAATGGTACCACCCACTTTGGTTAAATCGGCGTTTTGCTTTTTTGCCAATGCAACATACATCGCCAACAAAGTGCTTGCAGTTGCATTAATGGTCATGCTGGTCGTTACATTTTCAAGGGTAATTCCTTTGAAAAGCAATTCCATGTCCTCCAATGAATCAATCGCAACCCCCACTTTTCCTACTTCACCTTCGCTCATTGCATGGTCACTGTCGTAACCAATTTGCGTTGGCAAATCAAAGGCTACAGATAATCCTGTAGTTCCTTGGTTTAATAAATAGTGATATCGGGCATTGCTTTCTTCGGCAGTACTGAAGCCAGCGTATTGACGCATCGTCCACAATCTGCCTCGGTACATGTCCTTTCTAACGCCCCTTGTAAATGGGAATTCTCCAGCATTTTCAGCCATCCCCGAAGGACTATTGTAAATTTCTTTTATCTCAATTCCGCTGCTCGTCTTTTTCATCTTAACCAAAAATAAGTTCAATTTCGTTTTTAATCATACGCAATCCTTTTTCATGAGGGATTTCGCCTTTTTCTTGTAACGCATTGATTAATGCAACGCAATAATCGCTTGCAGTTCCGTTAGGATCTACTGTGCGTTCAACTTGTTGCAACATTATCATGGTTTGTTCTTTCACTATCTTTATCATATTCCAAGTTTGTTCACTCACATAAACTTGTTGCGATAAATTATAATTGAATTCTTCTTGTATTGCCTTCATTGCCAATAATTTAAATTCGGCAGGAGTTGTATTTGGGTTTCCGTAAGTTTGAATCAAAGTAGGGATACTCGTTCTTTCTAAAAGAATTGACAAACGTTCGTATGCTTGCAATTTTAATTTGCCCAATGCTTCATTGTTGTTTTTGAGGGACTCAATTTTAACCATTTGAATGATGGTTTGGGTGTGAGCCTTAAACATTGACTTTGCAAACATGATAATGATAATGGTAATTGCCAGTATGAAACTGGTTGCATACAGTATATAGTTAAAGATTTCCGGATTTTTCATAAACTTTTCGACAAAGATAATGGCTTTGTCCGACAAGTCTATATTGAAAACTACCACTTATACAAGATTTTCGCTAAATTTGTAATATGGAAAATGCAACTATTGAAACCCCTGTAGCTCTAGAAAAACCACCAATTGGATTTACAAATTCTGCATTGGAGGAATTGCATCGTTTGAATGATAATTTAGAATTAAAAGATGATGCCGTTTTGCGCATTGGTGTTAAAGGTGGTGGATGTTCAGGAATGAGTTATTTGCTAGCCTTTGATAAAAAAGAAGAAGGTGATAATTTATACTCTCTTGATGGCATTCCAGTTGTAATGAACAAAGCCCATGTGATGTACGTTATCGGGATGGAAATTGATTGGGAAAATGGATTGGCAAATCGTGGATTTTCTTTTAACAATCCCAATGCTTCCTCAACTTGTGGCTGTGGACAGTCATTCTCTGCCTAATTCAAATTGAATTTCTCCGATTCCTAATTCTGAAAATTGTCTCTTTTTATTGAAAATATCCGCCAAGGAATTGGGTCTCTAAAATCTCATCGATTAAGGGCGGTTATTACATCTTCTATTATTGCAATTGGTATTACAGCGTTGGTGGGAATTTTAACTTCCATTGATGCCATGAACAATGCCATTTCAAAAACAATGAGCAGAATGGGGTCTCAGAGTTTTACCATTAGCAATAGACTTAGGGTTGAACGATTTGGGGCACCTGCAGATTTTCCGAATATTCATTACGACCAAGCACATCAATTTGAAAATTACTTTGGCAATAGGCTTCCAGTTTCGATTGCCTTAAATGCTTCTTTCAATAGTAAAGTAAAATGCAATCATTTGGAAACCAATCCCAATGTAAAAGTAATTGGCATTGAAGAAGACTATTTAAAAACATCAAATTACGAAATAGACGCGGGTAGAAATTTTACCCCCAATGATATTCGAATGAATTTGCCACTCGCAATCATTGGTTACGATATTCGAAACGATTTATTCAAAGGTTCTGATGCGCCGGGAAGAAGTATAGGCGAAATTATTTCTATTGATGGAAAGCCATT
>CANFVI010000185.1 GCA_947450405.1 Flavobacteriales bacterium | reverse complement strand
GGAGTTGTAAAAGATATTCAGCATTTAAAATAATGAATGTTGAGGTTGTCGTTTATAATTTTGAATCGGTTGTAATTGCCGAAACATGCGGTGCAACCCGTGTGGAACTTTGTGCAAATGAAGGTGCCGGCGGAACATCACCAAGTGTGTCATTGCTTGAAAAAATCAAAGCCAATACCTCAATTCCGGTTTTTGTAATGGTTAGACCCCGCGAAGGCGATTTTACCTATTCAGAACTTGAAATGGACTTGATTTTGAGTGAAATAGCCCTTTTTAAACAAGCTGGTGCTTCTGGAATTGTATGTGCTGCTCTTACTTCCAATGCTAATGTTGACGTAGAAAACGTCACAAAAATGGTGCAAGCCGCCCATCCACTTCCATTTACTTTTCACAGGGCATTTGATCATGTGAAAGATCCATTTACTGCACTTGAACAATTGATTGATTGTGGTTGTGCCCGTATTTTGACATCGGGTCAAGAACCTTCTGTTTTTGAGGGACAAGATCTCGTGAAGCAATTGATAGAAACCGCAAATGGACGAATTTGCATTCTGCCAGGTGCCGGCGTGAATTCAAAAAATGTGAAAGAAATAGTAGACTATACCGGCTGCTCAGAAATTCATTTGTCGGCCAAGAAAATCATGCAGAGAACCGTGGTTTTGAATAATAAAATTCAACTGGGAAGTTCAAATGATACCAATGCGTATCAAATGACAGATGAGATTGAGTTGAAACGCGTACTGGAAATACTTGGTTAATTATTTGCCGTATAGGGCAAACTGTCCCCCAAAAAGAATATTGTATTGGAAGAATTCGAAGTGCTGTGATGCTTTGTCGCTCTCATGCATTGTTGTGCGAATGTCGGGCATGTTGATGTAGCCTGCTTTCATTTCGCTTTGAATAAAAAAGTGTTTGAAAAACGAAAGTTGAACAGAACCCACAGCGGCAACGCCAAATCCAGCCACGTGGAATTCATCGTAACGTGGATTGTTCAAAAGTGTAGTATTGGTTCGCGGATAAAGTACGCCTGCTCCAATTCCTTCGTTGATATTTACTTGCAAAAACTTGTTAGACCAAACCATATCTGAACGGCGGATTTCAGTGTTTAAATAATTTAATCCGTCGGTATGTTCAAACCTTAAAAAGTTCTGGGCTATGACAAAATCTTGGTTGTGGTAATCTCCATCGTATTGGCTGCCAACATGAATTGAACCATCTATATTTGATAATTGGTCGTTCACCATCACATATTTCATGTGGTCAAAGCCAGCTGATATGGAATAATGATCGCTGATATAATAACCCACTCTGTAATTGTATTGAGGGATGGTTATATTGGTGATTCCGAAATAAAGGTTTGGATCAAACTTCGATTGTTTGTCGGTTGCAACCACGTTGTGAAGGGTAAAGTCGTAATTGTTGCCACTGAAGTGAATATCGGAATTGGTATAGACTTCTTTGTTCCATCCCCAATAGAAAAAGAAGTTTCCTTTCTTTTGTGGTTCGGTAAATGTCTTTTTAGGAAAAAAGGTATTTGGTTTTGATTCACTTTGTGAAAACAAAACACTTGCCGACAATGCCACGGCAATAAAGAGGGCTGCAAACTTCTTCACACAACAAAATTAACTGAAAATTTACAATAAGTGATACAATTATTAAGGGATAGATTTGAGCCAGTTTTTGAATTACGAAGAGTTCGTTACGAAAAGTTCGTAGTGGTAAAAGTTGTGGGCATCTCAATCGTGAAGGTTTCACAGATTTTTTTATGTTTGTGGTATTCATTATGTCTATCATAACTAAAACATTTACGATACTTGCAATTACTGCCATTGGATTAAGCAGTTGCAGCAAAGACGATACTCCTCCACCCATTAACAATGCTGTTGATTTGGACGGAACCCTCATTAACGATTCGAGTTTAACTTTTCCAGAAAAGTTTTTACAATCTGCGGCCAATGTGAATCCCTCTACCTGGGATTTGGAAAAACCCGTTGTTATTTCTGTTCATGGGTTTTCGGCAACTACCTTTGAATGGACAGAGTTTAGAGAGTTTTCAAAGTCGAAAAACAGTTGTTTCAATTCGCAAGTTTTGTTGGGCGCCCATGGCCGTGATTATGCCGATTTTAAAAATGGAACATGGCAACAATGGCAGCAGCCCATTATTGACGAATACAATAAATTGAGAACTTTGGGTTACAAGAAAATCTATTTTGCTTGTTCGTCAACGGGTTGTCCGCTAATTCTTGACATAATTTACAATAACAAAATCAATCCGGATGTGCTCAAGCATATCTTTTTGGTAGACCCTGTTGTGGTTCCCTCAAACAAAACAATGACATTGATATCGGCAGTTGGCCCTGCTTTGAATTACGTAGAAACCACCATGGAGAAAGGGGAGGACGGATTTTGGTACAAATACCGACCGTACGAGGCCATTGAGCAATTGAACATGCTTACACAGGAAATTCGCAAGGATCTTGAAAGTGGAATTACATTGCCGTTGAATGTTGGATTAACCGTTTACAAATCGAAAAAGGACGGAACTGCCGATCCAATGAGCGCGGTTTTGATTAAAAAAGGATTAAAATTAAGTAATGGTTCTGATGTTGAAGTTCAGATGATAGACTCAGATATTCATGTTGTTACGCGTTTGAAAGGCCGAAATGTAATTTCGGATAAGGACATTGAGAATCAAAAAATCGTATTTAATCACATGATTGGTAAGTTATGAAAAAGGTAGTTATTTTATTCTTTTGGGGGATATTGGGTTGTTTTCAGAACTCATACGCACAAATTGATACAGCAGGGAAAGATTTTAACTTGGGATTGCGCACAAAAAAATACGTGGGATTTTATTATTTGAATGGAATTTCGGGGGACATTAGCTTCAAAAAAGTGATGGATCACAAGTTGCATTTTGGTTTCAACATTGCATCTTCGTTGCTTGGTTCTGGATTGGGAAGCAATGCGGTAACGGCCACTGAGGTTGAATTATCGGTAGCCCGATATTATCGGGTTCACAAGCGTTTGCAACCGGTATTGCGTTTGAATGTTGGCTTCGCAAATGCACATTACGGCGATGCGATTTTTGATGATTTGCCTCAAAACGACATGTTATTGTCGTTCGAGCCTGGTTTATGCTACACCTTTTCACAAAAGCAAAACCGCATGAAACTTTTACTTAATGGAGGCTATAATTTCATCTCCGGCAACGGAATAACGGGATTGGGAACGGTTTATCCTGTTTACGGTACAATTTCATTTTTTTGGAAAATGTAAATTGGCAAGGATATAACAGGCAAAAGTTTGTACCTTTGCATCTCACAGAGAGATGTCCGAGTGGCTGAAGG
>CANFVI010000184.1 GCA_947450405.1 Flavobacteriales bacterium | reverse complement strand
GCCCGTTATTGGGTTTATCAATTGGTTGTTAGAATCCAATTATATGTTTCTATGCCAACGTCCAAGTGCAAACAATCCATTGATTTTTGGCGCTTGGCCTTATTATATCATTGGATTAGAGGTTGTGGTATTGATTCACTTCTACGTATTTTATTGGATACATAGAACCTTGGTGAGAACCAATTAAATTTCACTTAACGCTTCCCAGAATTCTACTGCCCTTCGTGTGTGTGGAATTACGATTGTTCCCCCAACTATATTCGCTACAGCCAAAATTTCGAACATTTCTGCGGTTGATACCTCCATTTGATGACATTTTTCTAGGTGGTATTTTACGCAATCGTCGCAACGCAACACCAAAGAAGCAACCAGCCCTAACATTTCTTTTGTTTTTGAGGGAAGCGCGCCTTCTGAGTAGGTTTGTGTGTCGAGATTGAATAAACGCTTAAGCACGAGATTGTCTGCACCCAATATTTTTTCATTCATTTTTTGGCGGTATTCGTTGAATTCTTGAACTGATTTTGACATATTTTAAAAATTAATTTGCAAGATAGCCGAAAAGTTGTATTTTTGCAGCCCATTACGGAAAGAAAAGGCCAAGAAATTGGCAAAATTAATCCAAAGTTGGAGATGGTATCGTAGCTCAGTTGGTAGAGCAAAGGACTGAAAATCCTTGTGTCGACGGTTCGATTCCGCCCGATACCACAACAAAAAAGCCTCACAAGTGAGGCTTTTTTTATGCTTAAATTTTTCAGATTCAAGCGGATGAAATTGATTTGATTAAATTTCTTCGGTTTGATTCACTAAGTAATTCTTTAATCCCATTTGTTCAATTTGCGCTTTTTGTGACTCAGCCCAATCAACATGGCCTTCTTCCATCTTTAGGATCTTGGTTAACAAATCAACCGTTCCTTGGTCTTTTAAATCGCGTGCACTTTTGATTGCATCATTGTAGGAACGGACTCCAATAAATTCATCCGTATAATTGTTTTCAATCATTTCGTGAATCGTTGGGGCAATAATTACCTTGTTTAGTTTTACGGCGGGTATGCCTTCTAAAAATATAATGCGTTCAATCAACCATTCGGCGTGGTGCATTTCATCCATTGCCTGCTTCATAATTGCTTTATAAAGTTTCTTGTATCCCCAGTTTTCGCACATTTTAGAATGTACAATGCATTCGTTTATCGCAGTCAATTCATCTGATAAGAGCGAATTTAAGACTTCAATATTTTTTTCTTGTCCTTTCATAATTTGTTGTTTTTGAATATTTTAACAAAACAAAAATAGGTTCGCAATTTGATGTCGTTCTTACACAGCTTTCAGAAGGAATTGCAGAATTTGTATAAATTATTATTTTTCCTTAAAAATAATTGCCTGATGATTGTTTTTTGCAAATCATTTCATTGTTTCAAATTATTGAAACCTCTTACATTTGACAAACTTTTTTATGATTCAGTTAAATAGTAAATCAATCACAATTGTTTTATTGTTCGTGGGATTCTTTGTAGTTTCATGTAACCAGTTAAATTACACGGAAATCAATGGCTTTGGTGGCGGTATCAAAACGACGAAAACAAAGCTCGAGCCAAAGGAAGTGGCACAATTGAAATTCTATAGTGATGTTAAATACGACACATCCGTTTTAATGGATATGGTCAGTGAGCCCAGTTTGCCTAATTCAGAAAATCAATTTGCCACAGATTCTCGGGTTAAAAAGCCAAAAATAAATCACACCAAGACGATTCAAAAAATGAATAAAATATTTCACTGGGTTTTGCCAAAGTCAATGCATCGTGAATTTGATAAAAAGGTTGCGTCCAAGGCTTCTATTTTTGGATATCAAGGCGATAATGATGGAATGACTATTGGTTACAACATTTTGATGTATGGGCTGTTTGCAATGATATTCGGAATATTGTTGGGTTCAACAGTATTTCCAAATATAAACCCAGAAACAAATTTAGACGATGGTGGATGCTTTGTATTATTTCTTGTTATTTTGGGTTTTTTTAGCTTAATTCTCGGTGGGTTGATTTTTTTCATATCCATGCTCGTGGCTTATTCCTAAGGAATCAAATTCTATTTATTTTCAATATTCCACATATCAGTAAAAGTTGATTATTTAATTTTGAACCATTAATTTTTATATATACTTTCGTTAAAATCAATTAAACCATAAAAACAAATGAAAGTAAAATTCTTATTTCTAATTCTATTGGTTTCCTGTAATGTGCCAAACAACTATTATCAGGTTTATAAAACCAATCCAGAAAATGGTTCATTGAAGGATGATAAAGTTGTTTTTGAAGATAATAATTGTATTGTTTATTATGACTTATGGAAGAATGGGGGAGATGTTGGATTCAGTATTTACAATAAAACAGAAAATGATGTTGTTGTTGATTTGAAAAATACTTTTTTCGTTTTAAATGGAGTTGCTTATACGTATTTTCAAAACAGAACAATTTCCAATTCAATTAACACGGGATTATCCTATCAGCCGATTTATCCTTACAGACCGTCCATTTTTTATACTACTTCAGTGGTTACCACAACTTCTAATTCCAATACAATTAGTTATATTGAAAAAGACGAGCAAATTATTCCTCCAAAAACAAGAATAAACGTAGCTGAATTCCAGGTTGTGAATTCAAGATTTAAGCACTGTGATTTAATTTTATATCCAAGCAGAAACAAAATCAAAACCCTTAATTTCAACACGGATAATACGCCATTTTCGTTTTACAATATCATCTCCTACAAATCAAAGAATGAAGTGTTTAAGCTTGAAAACAAGTTTTTTGTCAGTGAAATCACAAACTACCCTGAATCTTTAATGTTTGATCAGGTTGACACAACTTCATGTGGGACTAAATTCTATCCACCATCTGAAGTCTTTCAAAAATCAACTCCTGATAAATTCTATTTGAAATACGAATATAATTATAGGTAATTGCCTTTATTTTAAAACACCCATTTTTATAGTTAACTTCCTAAAAGTGTGAATTTTTACATTTTTAGGCGCCTAAAAGTGTAGGTTTTTACATTTTTCGGAAGATAAGTGTTATTTTTGTTTGAAATAATTCTTCAAATGAAAAGAGACGCTTATCAAAATTTGTTAAATTGGAAAAATAAATCCAATAGAATGCCCTTGATTATTCAAGGTGCAAGACAAGTTGGTAAAACTTGGTTGATGAAGGACTTTGGTAAAAATGAATATGCACAAACTGCCTACTTTAACTTTGAATCTTCGGTTGAATTGCGTCAAATATTTCAACAGGGATATGATATTAAAAAGTTAATTACATCCCTCGAAATTCATTTTGGAAATACAATAAATCCTGAGAAT
>CANFVI010000183.1 GCA_947450405.1 Flavobacteriales bacterium | reverse complement strand
TATTTAGAAAATCGTTACCGATTGATGGTAGCGGCCGAGACTTCAAATACTTTTTCGGTGGTGGTTAATTATTCTAAAAACCGAAAACGTTTCGAGTATCAATTCGATACAATTGATTTTAAACCCTATTTAACGCAATTGGGATTAAATAAATAAGTTCAATATTTTCATTTAATTCACTTGTTAGATTGACACTTTTTTTATATATTCACGGATAAGAAGACTACTATAGATGCAACTAAGTAAAGAGCAAATTAAGATAATCGAGTCGAAAGGCAACATCAAAATAAATGCAGTTGCAGGATCTGGAAAAACCACAACGGTAATAGAATATGCTAAATCTCGTCCCAAAGACTCACGTATACTTTATATTGCATTTAACAAATCAGTAAAACTAGAAGCAAACAAAAGATTTACTGAAGCAAAACTAAACAACGTACAAATTGAAACTGCGCATTCACTTGCATATAAACATGTAGTCATTCCATTTCAATACAAAGTAAAATTGCAAGGTTATAAGATACACGAATTATCAGAAATTATTGGTTTAAATGGCTTGGCAGAAAAACATGCAGAATTCATACTTTCCAATCATATCAATAAGTTTGTTTCAATATTCTGCAACAGCGACAGATTAAAGGTTCAAGAAATAAATTATTTAGACTATGTCTTAGATGACAAAGCGAGGCAATTTGTAGAAAATTACTATAAAATCATAGAACAGCAAACCAGATTGTTTTTAGCAAAAATGGACAAGGGTGAAATTGACATTACCCATGATTTTTATCTAAAGAAGTTTCAACTTATGAATACACAGTTGGGCTACGATTATATTTTATTTGATGAAGGTCAAGATGCATCTCCTGCCATGTTGGATATTTTCATGAAGCAAAACTCAATAAAGGTAATTGTAGGTGACACCCACCAACAAATATATGGATGGAGAAATGCTGTAAACTCACTTGAGAAAGTTGATTACCCTAACTATTCTTTAAATACCAGCTATCGATTCAACAACAACATTGCAAGGTTAGCCACTTCGGTCTTGGACTGGAAAGCCTATTTGGGACCATTTAAGTCACTAGACATATTAGGCAATGGGATAAACCAGAAATTAAAACAAAGGGCAATTATAGCCCGGTCAAATTTGGGTTTATTGTTAAAAGCAATTGAGTTTATTACCGAGAATCCAAAAGTTAAAAAGATCTATTTTGAGGGCAATATAAATTCATATACTTACGCAGATGAAGGGGCTTCATTATACGATGTTCTGAATTTATCTACAGGAAAAAGACATTTAATAAAAGATGCTTTGATTAGCAATATGAAAAGCATAGAAGAATTAGAAGAGTATATAGAAAATACGGAAGACAGACAATTGTCAATGATGCTTGAAATTGTCAACGAATATGGGAATGAAATATATGATTTGTTGCAAAATATAAAAAGCAAGCACGTAGAAAATGCGGAAAAAGAACAGGCTGAAATGATATTTTCAACTGTACATAGAAGTAAGGGTATGGAATACGATGAAGTATTATTGGTGGATGATTTTATTACAGAGGAAAGCATTGACAAACAAATAAACAATTTAGACAGAGAATATAATTCTGCAAAAATCCAAGAAGACATCAATTTACTATATGTAGCGGTAACAAGAACTAAAAACATATTGCATATACCAGAAGGCTTATTACCCAAAGGGTTTCCACAACTAGAAAGTATAAACGTAATCAAGAAACCTGAAAAAAACAGCATTGAAAAACAGATTACCGTTAAGAAAAAGACTTACAATAATTTTGTTGAATTAGAAACTGGCTCAAATTATCAGAAGTCAAAACCAAAAGAATCATACCAAACATGGACACCTGCTTTAGATGCCGAATTGATTAAATTATTTAAAAAAGGCAGAAGCATACAAGAGCTTGCGCATATTTTTGGCAGAAGTAAAGGTTCAATTTGGGCCAGGGTTAAAAAGTTAGATTTGGGTGATTATTACAGTGAATAAAATATTTAGAAACAAGTGCTAAATATTTTGGACAAGTTAACAGAATTAGCCTAAAACAAGGATTTCCACTTTCATTTTATTTCCCCAAAAACTTAAAGACCTAGCAATATCGAGTAGCTTTAAATTTCATTTTTAAAAAAGTTTTATTTTATCAACAAGCGAAAAAAAACAGAAGTGGAATATTAATTTTACAACATCAAGTTTCACTTCGCCAATGCCTGAATTTACACACTTACACTGTCACACTCAATTTTCTTTATTAGATGGAGCTGCTTCCATTTCCAACTTATACAAAAAAGCGGTAGCTGATGGACAGAAAGCCATTGCAATAACAGACCATGGCAACATGTTTGGTGTATTCAATTTTGTTGCAGAAGCGGCTAAACACAATAAAGGTACCGATAAAATAAAAGCCATAGTTGGTTGTGAGTTTTATATGGTTGAAGACAGGACCAGAAAATCATTTACCAAAGAAGACAAAGATATTCGTCATCACCAATTGTTATTGGCTAAAAATGCTGAAGGGTATAAGAATCTATCGAAACTTTGTTCTTTAGGTTACATTGAGGGAATGTATAGCAAATGGCCAAGAATAGACAAATCGCTCATTGAAAAATACCATGAAGGTTTGATTGCTACTTCTTGTTGTTTGGGTGCCATTATTCCTAAAACCATCATGAAAAAAGGTGAAGCTGAGGCTGAAATTGAATTAAAATGGTGGTTGGATTTATTTGGAGATGATTTTTACATTGAACTTCAAAGACATGGCTTGAAGGAACAAGACAAAGTAAATGAAGTATTGGTGCGCTTTGCTCACAAATACAACATTAAAATGATTGCAACCAACGACTCTCATTATGTTGAAAAAGAGGATTACAATGCCCATGATATTTTACTTTGTGTAAATACCGGTGAAAAACAGAGCACGCCTAAGATGTCTGACTTGGATGGGGATGATGACAAGTTTATAAAAGGAAAAAGATTTGCCTTTCCAAATGACAATTTTTATTTCAAGACGCAAGCTGAAATGAATACATTGTTTATTGATATTCCTGAGGCGATTGACAACACGGGTGATATAGTTTCAAAAATTGAACCTTTGAACTTAAAGAAAGATATATTGTTGCCAAACTTCCCAGTGCCTCCAGAATTCGAGACCCAAGATGATTTTCTCGAAGACATGACTTGGACTGGTGCTAAACGAAGGTATGGAGAAATAGATGCAGAGATCGAAGAACGAATCAAGTTTGAATTGTTTACCATTAGAACAATGGGATTTGCTGGATACTTTCTAATTGTATCTGATTTCATCAAAGCAGGTAGAGAAATGGGCGTTGTTATTGGTCCTGG
>CANFVI010000182.1 GCA_947450405.1 Flavobacteriales bacterium | reverse complement strand
TTTAGGAATTGTTAAGAAACCTTGCTCCATCATGTTGCTTGAGTTAAACTCAACTGAAACACCACGTTTGCTTCCTTTTTTGGTAGTAATAACAATTGCACCATTTTGACCTCTATAACCATAAAGAGCTGCTGCTGCAGGACCTTTTAACACAGTTACTTTGTCAATATCGTCTGGAGCCAAATTATAAGCATCTGAATTGACAGGAATACCGTCAATTACAAACAATACACTTTGTCCACGATTGATGTCTGAACCACGTAAAACGATAGCAGGAGAACCTAGAATTTCAGCACTTTGACCAATTGTCAAACCGGCAACTCTACCCACTAAACTGTTCATTACGTTTGGCTCTTTTGCTTTTACCAAATCAGAACCGTTAACCTCTTGAACCGCGAATCCAAGTTTCTTTTTGTCCTTTTTAATACCCAACGCTGTTACAACAACTTCGTCAACCTTCGCGGTGTCGGTGAAGTCGTCTGTTTGGGCAGTTAATGTGCTAGTAGTTGCAATTGCTACAATAGCAATGCACAATTTACGAGCAGATAACAATGTGATTTTTTGCATATGTGTTTTTAGTTTGTATGCGCAAATCAACCCCTAAAAAATTATCACATTAAATACTTATCATTAACATATGATAACCAACATTTGGTTAACAATTACATGTTTTACAAGATACAATTTGATTAATTTCGGGAAACTTTTTAATCACTTATAATTGAATATCAATATCTTAAATTAATCACTAAATTTAACCTTGAAAAAATATTAATATTTAAGAAATATACGTCTTGGTGCTGGTAATTCTGAATTAACACCTTTCACATATTTCCATAATAAACTATTCATCAATGACTCGTCTGCAATATCTTCCTTGTCTAATTCCAACTTCACACTTTGCTCCATTAGGAAAGAAGTAGATTTTGAATTGGTCGATGAATTCTTTTCATTCAAATCAACTTTTGCAGGAACAGCATTGAATATTTCATTGTTTGCAGTATCATTAAAACATCTCCACATTGATTTAGACGCTGCATCATATTGACTCATAGGTGACATTCCTAAAATCAATTCCATTGTTCTCAACATAGAACTTGTAGAATATGCAGTATGGTCAACAAATTCCCTTTTCACATAACCTCCAGCAACATAGGCAGTACTTCTATGTGCATCTATATGATCGGCTCCGTTTTGAGCATCATCCTCTAAAATAAACACAACAGAACTTTCCCAGATTTTAGATTTAGATAAATATTCAATGAACATCCCTACAGACAAATCATTATCCGCAACATGCGCATATGGGGTTGGTCTGTTTTTCCTAACGCCTTCAGTATGGTCGTTTATTAAACGCAAGGTATTTAACTGTGGTACTTGATTGATATTCAATAAAGAATCAAAATCTCTTTTCCATTGATAAACCCTACTTGTATCTCTTACGTTTTCATCCCACGAAGTAAAATAATTACACATGTGATTTTCTAGCACTTTGATATTCGGTTTGTATTCATCGGCAAATTCTCCATAAGTCCTAAAACTCACATTGGCTCTTTTGGCGTGATCCCAAATAAATCCTTTATCAGGGTGTGCAACTTTTGACTGTCCCTCATAAACATAATCGCCCCCTCTGCCACCGTAACTGGTAGGCCAAGTTTTTTCAGTGTAATCATTTGCAATTGCCGCAGTGCTCCAATTATGACCGTCGGCACTCACTTCGGCATCTACAAAGAAATTATCTAATAACACAAATTCTTTCACCAATTTATGTTGATTGGGTGTAATATTTTCTCCAAATAACAACAAAGAAGTATCTCCATTTCCTTCAGCAACATCACTCAAAACCTGATCGTAAGTTCTGTTCTCTTTGATAATATAAAAGACATGTTTAATTGGGCTTGTTTGACCAATTTTAGAAGGAATGGGATTGTTTTTAGGGATTTCAATATCGCCTAATAGTTGCACGGAATTGTATGGAGTATTGAATTTAACCTGTTCCGTAAGTGATGGTAAATTCTGAAGTATAAAATCAATTGATAGCTTTTGCAAAACACCCTTAAACAACCCACCAATATATTGCACCGGTGATGTTTTAATTCCTTTTTGATATTCCGCTGAATTTTTTACTCCTATAGGATTTGGACCAAAAGGATTTGATAAAGAAACCAATCCTTTTCCATTTGCCACAAAAACTTGGTTTGAAACAACCTTTACCTGAGTAGGGTACCAACCCGTAGGAACAAAACCCACACCCTTAGTTTCACCAATTTTACGAATATCAAACAAAGCCAAATTGTTATTGTCTGCATTAGCAACGAAAAGCAAACCCGTTTCTGCATCGATGTCCAAACCATTTGGCGTACTGCCAGTTGGAGACAACGGGTAAATTGAAGTATTTAGAATTTCCTTCACTGTTTTTTCTATTGTAGAAACAACATGTACTGAATTGTCATTACCGCAGCTAACAAAAATCCTATGTGATTTGTTATCCAAAATCATTTCGTTGGGATTTGAACCCACATTGATTCTTGCAGTTAATTTACCAGAAATAACATCAAAAGCAGCGATGGTTTTATTTCCCCACTCAGACACCCAGAGCAAATTTTGCTTTTCATCGAAAATGAGTGAATATCCCTCAGAATTAATTTTAGAAAAAACCTTTGATTTTTTTGTCTTTAAATTGACTTGATAAATCGCAGAATCTTCTTTTGTTGTGGTATACAAGAACTCGTTTTTCTTATCCAAACACATTCCGGCTGGCGAAATTTTTGTTGGCCATGGTTTTCCTAAAAAAAGGGTATCTGTTAATTTCAATTTGCCATTTGAAAAAACAAAGTGTTCAATCCAGTTATTGTTACAACCACTCACATAAAAATCTTTGCCAGAATTGTTAAATACCCCACCATAAAACGTTTTGTTGATATAAACACTGTCGGTTCTGTTGCCCGTTTTGCAATCATACACCATCAACGATTGATTGCTCTGACCTGCATTGATTCCTACCATCCATTTTTTTGAGGGATGAATAACCAACTGCATAGGTAAGTCACCCATTTTAAACATTTCGCCAACTGCAGAAATCTTCCATCCATTTGGCAACTGGTATGTGTTTTTATTTACTTGGTATTGTTGACTATAAAGGTTTTGAATCCCTAAAAACAATCCAAGCACTATTACGAAAATTTGTAATTTATTATTTCTCATTTCCCATTGATTTTTTAATTTCCTTCTCTGAATCCATTGGCTCACTCATTTTAATTTCCCTCCATGGAATTGAACGGTTATATTTTTTCATTGCTACTTCTGGATCAAAAACCCTTACATCAGATTTCTCTAAAGTATATGGAGTAAAATCAGGAGTATCTG
>CANFVI010000181.1 GCA_947450405.1 Flavobacteriales bacterium | reverse complement strand
GGTTACTTTGAACTCGATGTTTTAAGCGATACTCCTTGTCCGTTGTGCGATTCAAGAAACACCACAATGAGCACCCCGTTTGGACCAACGCTTTGCAGAAGCATGCACTATTGCAATAATTGCAAAAATGCTTTTGAGGGATTTAAACCAGTTGGCTAATACAATACATTTACTTTTTCTTCGTTTGTTGTATTAAGTGAATTGTATGCACTTCAAACGAATTATTTTCATTCTTTGTTTTTTATTTTTTCAGCGTGTAATAGCTCAGCGTTGTGGGTATGATTATTTACAAGCCTTTGTTGTTGAAATTGTAGATAAAAATCATACGGGAAACATTCCAGATTTAAAGCTAACATTAACCAATGAGTTTGGTGAAAAATTGGAATATGCAAGGCCGCAATCAAGCGGATATTCATTGCCCGATGAAGAACCCCATGTTTCATTGCCAGCGAGGTTAAAACTTCCCTTTTTGAAAAATTACCAACCCTCAAATTTGATGGAGTTTTGGGAAAATGGGAATACAAAAGGATTGTCTCACCCCGGCATAAATCAACCTGCCCACCTTAAATTGGCTGATAATTTATATGTTATTTTTATTCAATTTGAATATTCCCTAAACACGCGTGTAGCGTTGCCAAATTTTCAGGTTTGGGTTGAAGACCCCGATAGCACCAAACATTTTACTCAATTTCCAACGAGACTGTTTCGATTGAATCCTGAAAAGGCCGTTTATCTTTGCGCCAATCATTTAATTGGGAAAAGTGAGGGTGTTTTTGATCGAATATATCATTTAGATGGGACTAGGTTTGAACCTCAGAAATTTGATTTGTCTGCGGGAAATCCATTTTACACAGGTAAAGTTGAGCGCCCATTTTATTTTGATTTAGATTTCCAACCGGTGAATCATCATGTGCATCGTACAGAAATGATTGATATGAAGTTGGAATCCGTAAACGTGTTTTCTGGGCGAGAGTTGCGATTTGTACAAAAAATTGTTCCGCAACATTTTGCGAAATATGCAAAATTGCAAACCCAAAATCAAGATTTTAAAGAATTGAAATTAGGTGTGTTTCCAAAGAATTGGAAACCCGAAATGCTTCATGAATTTAATTTAAAAAAAGACGGGACAACGAATAATTTGATTGCTGTGCTTTATCAAAAAGGACGATCTTCTTCGGGGGTGCCACATCAACATGCTCTGTATTTTCAATATGATTCAATTGCGAATCGGTTTGTGTTTGATTCCGTTTTGAGTGAATTTCCCAATGTGCTTTTTGATGAAGAACCCAATAAAATTATTCGGTATGTGATAACCGATAATCAATACGAATGTAAATTGACGTATTATATTCTTGAGGGACGAATTTGGAAGTTTTACAAAGAAAAGATCATTCGCGGTGAGTCGGTTCAACTTCAAATATCTAAATCTGTATTGAGTAATCTTTATGTTTTGGGATATATGCAAGACAAAGTAACCAAGTTTGAAGTAGATGAGAAAAGCCATTTTGCAGATACAATTTGGTTCGTGAATAAAGGGAAATCGACCGTTGATTTATCTAATTATACGTTGGTGCAAACCAATAATCCGAGGATACTGAAGGTTGAGAAAGTTGTAATTCCCTCGGAATTAAAAGTGAGGGATACTGCCATGATCATATTTCATTTGGAAACTGTGCCCAATGCGTTGGCGCTGAGTATGTCAATGCCTTTTGAGTATTTGGATGTGAAAATAGAGTTTGCCTTCAACAAAACAGAAAAGTTGCCCTTGAATTTGCGCTATTTGGGTATTTGTAAAGACCTAGTTGAAAAACAGACGTTGACAAAATTCAACCGTTATGACGATCCAGTCATTGCTGAATCTTTCATTTTTAAAGAATATCAACGTGTGAATTGTCAATTAAAAATAGAAAATAATCAAATTGCAGCGTATGGTAAATTGATTCATGAAAATGACACATTAAAAAGGGTGGGAGATTGGTATTTTACCAATCCCAGAAATATGATTACATATTCTCGTGAGTTTGAATTTCAGGTCACCGCCGATAATGAAAAAGTAGATTCAACTTTGAAAATATTTGTTGTTAAAAAAGGAATTCTTACAGAGTTAAAATACCGTTATAGCTTCGATTGGTTTCGCTTGTGGCTTGATCCCAAGATAGATTCAATCATTTTTCAATGGAAGAACTACACCAATACCATATCCAAATTGAACAACAATTATTATCAATCGAAGATTATGGTACAATTAATAAGAAGCAATATTAAAACCATTTACCCTCAAAAATATCCGCAATTTGTGATGAATCAATCTTATGAATTTCAAAATACGATATATTTACTCAGCATGAAGGCAATTATAGATAACAATTATGATCTGGCACGTCATGATTTTATGATGAAATATAAAGGCATAAAGTTCCAAATAAATTTAAACTATTCACATGAATTTTTAGTTGCTGATTTTGAGGGATCTTCAACTTCTGTAATAAATGATTTGTTATCAAAATGGATCCGAAAAGGAGAAATAAAATCAGCGCATCAAGCTATGAATATTGGGAATGGACTTGTCTTTTTGGGTTATAATTTGACTTTAAAACCAATTCAAAGGATTTACGGTGACAGCCTAAATAAAATTATTAATAAATTTGGATTCAAAATAGATCATTATTATGGTGATGCTACCTATCTAGTTCACTCAGATTCAAAAATTTGTAATGAAAGATTATTTCAAAATATGTTGAGTTTAATCAATGATCCACAATTTATTACAGCAAATCCAGAGTTTTTGCATCCCATTAAATGGGTGTTTGATGAAGGCGATCGTGAAGAAATGCTGGATCAACCAAAAAAGCGAATCCCTAAACGCTAAACCCTAAACCAAAAAATTAATTGCCTTCACCAAATCTTCGGGGGTGTCAATGGCAGGACTTGCCCAATCGGTTTCTACAATGTCAATGGCATAGCCGTTTTCCAACCAGCGCAGTTGTTCTAGCATTTCCGATTTTTCTAATGGCGTAGGAGCCAATTTGGTAATCTCTAGCAATACATTGGGCCTGAAAGCGTACATACCAACATGTTTGTATGTACTTGAATGTCCCTCTTCCCTCAAAAATGGAATTGAAGAACGACTAAAATATAACGCACGTTGATTTACCCCAGCAACCACTTTTACAATGTTCATGTTGTTGATGTCGTCAATAGAAGTGAGTTCCTTTTTTAAAGTGGCAATTTGGGTGCTTTGATTTGCAAAACAATCAACCAACAAATGAATTTGCTTGGCAGTGATAAAAGGTTCATCGCCTTGGAGGTTTACAATTACATCGCAGTTCCAATTCAACTGTTGCAATGCATCGGCGCAACGGTCTGTTCCACTTATATGGTGTGAACTTGTCATCACCACTTGGGCAAATGCTTGCACAT
>CANFVI010000180.1 GCA_947450405.1 Flavobacteriales bacterium | reverse complement strand
TATTTTTGCACTCCCAATCACGAACATCTGATTAGGAAAACGGTTTGGTAGTTCAGCTGGTTAGAATACATGCCTGTCACGCATGGGGTCGCGGGTTCGAGTCCCGTCCAGACCGCCACTAAAATTATTTTTTAATCATTAAGCCCCGTAAATCTAGTGTTTACGGGGTTTTTTGTTTTTAGTCGATTCTGAAATACCCGTAAAATTAGCTCATTTGGGGGTGCAATTCGGGAGTCATGTCATTAGGCGAAAAAAGACTCCCTCGGATGGCTCTAAGTTATTACTATATTGTTGATAGTGTTGAAAAAGCCACTTGGCGTTTGCTAAGATTTATTTTAATGTTTTTGGAGTTAATCATGGTTGTCAATTTTCTTTATCCTAGGAAATTTTTATAGGGTCCAAGATTTTGGGTGTTTGAAATTGGACACGCTTAAGAGGGCGGGGGTATGAAAAATGTTTTTTTGCGGGAAAAAAATTGGAAATGGTTGATTTGTAATTTAAATGCAATTACTATATTTGAATAATATGAGATATAAATCATTAATTATAAGTTTTTTATTTATAATGAGTTCTAAAGGTCAAGATTTGATTATTTTGAAAGATGGTAATGAAATCAATTCTAAAGTTTTAGAAGTGAATCTAACCGATATAAAATACAAAAAGTTTGATAATCTTGAAGGACCAATGTATTCGGTTTTGAAATCAGAAGTTTTCATGATTAAATATAAGAATGGAACAAAAGATATCATCACTTCATTGAAGGAAGCAGATCAACCAATAAAAACAAATCAAGAGATTTCTTCTTCGGAAATATTAACGAAAAGTGGTACACTTGAAATTGGCGGTAATTTTGAATTTTCAAGTCAATCATCTGGAAATAGTGCATTAAATATGCTTAATTTTAATCCGTTTTTTGGTATAATGTTCTCAAAAGGATTTGAACTCGGCATTAATCCAAATTTTACCAATTATTCGTATTCAGGCAATCCATCAACTACTCAATTTAATTTGTATTTGGCGCCAACATTGAATTTATCAAAAGGCAAAACTATTCCATTTGTTGAGATTTTAATGGGAATTAATTCAATAGGTCAAAATACAACTTACAGTGGTTTTGGTTTTGGAGGCAGCGCTGGTGTGAAGATTCAAGTTGGAAATAATGTTGCACTTATAAATAGCATTAAGTATTTAAGTCAATCCTATGGTCAAGGTAATAATTTATCTACCATATCGCTATCAACAGGAATTAGGTTCTTTATTTTTCCTAAAAAATAGTTTAGAAGTATTCACAATTATATTTTCGCGATCATTTTTAGCCGCACATTAGCATTTAAGAGAATTTATATAATTAAAGATGTGCTATTAGATACTTGTTATTTTCAACTGTAACCTTGAAAAGTTATTTCTCAATAAATAAAAAACCGAACCCTTATTGTATAATTTAATGTATACACTTCAAATTAATTTTTGTCCCTCAAAAATAAGCGTGTATAATTTTGAAAAATACACATTGTTTATTGTATTTGTAATATGTTGAAGCTGAGAATCAATGTTTGATAAGCGACAAATATGTATGCCGATTACTGAACCGCCAGTTTTGTCAAACCCTTGTTACAACTGCCGTTTTCGTGGGCATTGAGGTTTTCATTTTATGGTTATTGGTCATACGTCTTGGGGAACTTGTATACTTTTTCATAAACCCGTTGTGGCGCATCAAAATTGACAATGTATTTGAATTTTACGCTGTCTTTATACCACTTTATGTCCTTAATATCATTTGTGTAGCAACACTCTGAACGAAGAAGTTTGTCAACAACTTTATCGCCATAAAGAATAATATATTTGCCGTCAACTGGTCCAGCATTAAAGGAGAAAAAAGGGAGTTTGCCGTTCAAAACAGTTTTAATTGTTGCGTTACCATAAGGGCTTTTAAACTCCTCGGAGGTGTATGGTATACATAGATATATCCAATAAGATGCTGCAACCAACACAAATGTCGCAAACATAATTAAAACAAGTCTTTTTAATAAGAACATTACCGCTATCTATAATTTAAAGTGAGTGTATTCAAAATTAATAATTCATTGTCATATATTTATATACACCTATTTATAGTATTACAATCTGCATCTGACTTTTTTCAAAAGTATATTCCCAAATATTACTCAAATCGTCAATGGCTAGTTGTCTTAAAATAACCTTAACCATTTTTTCTTTTTCTGACTTTTAGTTGTATCAAGTTTTCGTCAAAGTTAAAATTTTCTACTCTTGGGCTTTCTAAACCTTTTTGAATCTCGTTTCTCAGAGCAATAGCTTTAGTTTCTTCGTCCTCTAAAAGTCGCAATCCTGGAAGTATAACTTCACTCACATTTTTATAACGTCCTACTGAAACTTGGCTACTTACAAACTGGTCAAAATAATTCCCTAGAGATACGGATGTGTTTTTCATTTAATTTATGCTTTATACAAAATTGCCTAAAATTGGTAACAGTGCAAATTATTAATTTAGATTTAGGAGTTTGATTTATCGTATGTTTTGTTTTTTCATAGAGTTATGTTTAATGTTCATGGATTTTTTTGAAATGATTTGTTTGTTTCTTTAGATTTGTTTTTATGAGAAATTTTTTATTGGCTTTATTGGTAGTGATTTGGTTAAGCTCATGTGCAGTGGTTCCTCCTTTTTATCCTGTTCCAGAATTTATTGTGAAGTCGCATGATGATGTAATGACAGAGAATTTCCCTACTAAGAAATCTGTATTTATAAAATTTGGTACTCCTACGAAAAAGGAGACATTTGAAAATGTTGAAAATTGGTACTACAAACTTTCAGAAGTTACAAATTCAACAATTACCGGTATTTCAAGCGGTGTTGGTAGTATTTATCAGGATCCTTTGAATATTTTGTTGAAACCAGAGGACAGAGCATTAATTACGAGTAGTAGTCAAATTAACAGTCAAAAAGTGAAAAGTTCCACTGTTGAAACGTATGCTCAATTTTGGTTTGTAAAAGATACTGTTATGAAATGGGAAACATCCGGTGTTAACTATTCATATTCAATTCCAAATCCTAAGTATAATAAAGACACAGCATTAATTAATGTTACTGAACGTGACATAGCTAAAGAAAAAAACAAAAATTTGGCTGTATTGGGTTTTGCGGGAATTGTTGCATGGTTTGTCCTCGTATTAAATCCCTTATAAAAAATTGAAGGATTAAAGCCTCAGTTATGAGGCTTTTTTTATGTCCCTCAAAAAATAAATGTGTATGAATTTGAATTATACACACTTTTTGTTATATTTGTAATATGTTGAAGCGGAGAATCAATATTACCCTTGACCAGGACGTTCATGAGAAGGCCAAGTATTGGTTGGGGAGAGAAGGTAAAACACTCAGTGAGGAAATTGAAAACTTCCTGAAAGACTATT
>CANFVI010000179.1 GCA_947450405.1 Flavobacteriales bacterium | reverse complement strand
CATGAAAAATAACCCATTTACACTCAAAATATTTTTAATAATTTCAATTTCAACCTTGTTTTCAAACCTTGTAAAAGCACAATATTACGAACAGGATGTTTATTCAGCAACCAAATACGTAACTATTTATACTTCTGATTTTGTTACAGGAAAGAAAATCCTTAATAATTACCTATCCAACAAAAAATGCGAAGTGCTTAATCAAGAAATTAATACCCGAACATTTGAAGTTTCATTTCAATTGAATGAAAATTTGGTTGGCTCATTTGATTCTAGTTTATCTCTTATTGGTTATATTACCAATTCTAACCAAAACAATAACAACAATAAGTTGAAAGTAAAAAAATTAGAAGCGGAGCTAGAAGATAATACCTACAAGTTGGAAAAAATGCGCAACAAATACAAATTAGATTCTAATGCCAATTCAAAAAAGAACATTGAATTTGCTATTGAAAATTTAGAGGAAAATAACAGACGGATTACGCGCAACCTCTCGCAAATGAAAGAAAATTATCAGACTGTATTCGTAAAAGTTACCATTAACGATGAACTTTCAACACCCACAAATTCAAAAATTGCTTTTGCCAAAATGCCAGGGTTAACATACAATCGTTTATATATAGAAAATCAGAAGGATGGAATTTCTACAGATCTTTACGCGGGTTACAGTATGAAATATATTTTTACCAAAGGCAAAAGTTACTTCCAAATTGGAGTGTTAAAAACGAAAGATGAGCAGTCTAATCAACAAATTCACGACAGCTTAAAAGCAAAAAACACTATCAATGAATTTTTCACATTTGAATTCGGTCAAGATTTTTATACCAGATATTTTGGACGTGGAAATAGAAAGTTCTTCAATTTGTACTCTGGTTATTCAATTGGAGGTGCAATTATTAATCAGGCTAACGACTTAAATACACGCTTTGCTGCTTTCACCAATTTGAGTATGGGTGTTGAGTTATTGAAAACAAAACATATATTATTAGATGTAAAAGGTTCCTATTTTTTACCGCTGGCAGATATCAATCGAAATACAAGAGGAATCATGATTAGTGGCTCTTTTAACTTTGTGTTTTAATGAAATTTAAGAAAAAAAACCTTTCAGAAACTGAGTTAATGCTCATTTACAGAGCATTGATCAAACCTCGCATCATTGAAGAACGTATGCTGGTTTTACTCAGACAAGGTAAAATTGGCAAATGGTTCAGTGGAATTGGACAAGAAGCAATTTCGGTAGGATTAACTTTGGCATTATATGAAGACGAGTATATTCTACCACTTCACAGAAATTTAGGGGTATTCACCACACGCAATATGTCTGACAAACAATTATTTGCGCAATGGCAAGGCAAAAAAAGTGGCTTTACAAAAGGCCGCGACAGAAGTTTCCATTTTGGAAGCAATGAACACCATATTGTTGGCATGATTTCTCACCTTGGCGCTATGCTCGGTGTTGCCAATGGAATTGCACTAGCTGATATTTTAGAAAATAAACAACGCGTTACCGTTTGCTTTAGCGGCGATGGTGGAACCAGCGAGGGTGATTTTCATGAAGCCATGAATGTGGCCTCAGTTTGGTCATTGCCTGTGATATTTTTAATTGAAAACAATGGTTATGGCTTATCCACCCCAAGTCAAGAACAGTTTCGTTGCAAACAGTTCATAGACAAGGGTATAGGCTACGGAATGGAAACCCTTCAAATTGATGGGAATAACATTCTTGAGGTATTTCATGAACTTTCAACTTTAACCAAATCGATGAGAGAAAATCCTAGGCCCGTTTTGGTTGAAGCCCTCACCTTCCGCATGCGTGGTCATGAAGAAGCAAGTGGCACGAAATACGTCCCTCAAGAACTTTTTGACAAATGGATTAAGAAAGACCCAATTTCCAATTATGAAACCTTTCTGATTTCGGAGGGATATTTAACCACTGAACTCAAAAAGAATATCGAAACTGAAATTTTGGCTCAGTTAAATGAAGGCATAGAAGCTGTTTTTGCAGAACCTGAAATCGAGCCCGATTTACAAGAAGAACTGAGTGATGTTTATGCACCTTTTACTTCTCAAATTGAACCAGAAAATTATGAAAATAGTTCTGAAATGCGACTCATTGACGCCGTTCGGAATGCTTTATGGTTGGCAATGGAAAAACATGATTCAATGGTGATTATGGGACAGGATGTTGCAGATTATGGTGGAGTTTTCAAAGCTACCGAAGGATTTGTTGAGAAATTTGGCAAAGCCAGGGTGCGCAATACACCAATTACCGAAAGCAGTATTTTGGGTGCTGGATATGGGTTGGCAATTCGCAACATGAAGGCAATTGTTGAAATGCAATTTTCAGACTTTGTTACTTGTGGATTTAATCAAATTGTAAATAATTTGGCCAAAAGCCATTACCGTTGGGCGCAACCTGCCGACGTGGTGGTGCGAATGCCAACAGGTGCCGGTGTGCAAGCTGGTCCTTTCCATAGCCAAAGCACCGAATCTTGGTTTTACAATGTGCCAGGATTGAAAATATATTACCCAAGTACCGCCAGAGATGCCAAAGGCCTTTTGCTCAGAGCCATTGAAGATCCAAATCCAGTGCTCTTTTTTGAACACAAATATTTGTATAGAACTCAATCTGACTTGGTGCTAGAAGATTATTATATCATTGATGAGGGACAAGCAACCGTTCACGATTTTGGAAGCGACGCCTGCATAATTACTTACGGTTGGGGCGTTTCAAAAGCACTCGAAGTTGTAAAAGAAAATAACTTCAAGGTAAAAGTTATTGACTTGAGAACCTTAGTTCCGTTAGACAAAGACACCATTGCCTATGCAGTAAAAGAAACCGGAAAGGTGTTGGTTTTAACTGAAGATTGTTTAACCGGAAGCATTGCTTCGGACGTTGCCAGTTGGATATCTGAAGAATTTTTCGTATATTTAGATAGCCCTGTAATGCGTTTAGGAAGTTTAGACACCCCTATTCCACTTGCAAAATCTCTAGAAGATCAATTTTTACCTTGGGGTAGGTTGAAAGGGAAACTACAGGAGTTAATTGAATACTAAAATTCAATTAACTCCTGTAAGATTAGACCGGTTAGACGGGTTAGACAGGTTAGACAGATTCTTTTGGAGGATTACAGATTAGTATGTTTATGCAGTACATTTAGGTCTATTCGAGTTTTTCGACAAATTAGACGTATCCCATTCAAATAATAAAAGGAACAAACTGATTAAACTGATTTATTTCCTTTATACAATTCAAAGAAGTTACCGAATCCTATGGATAAGGTTAGAAAAAAATCAAATATCAATTAATAAAAGTTACAGATTTTGATAGATTAGGCGATTTGTTTTCGAATTATGTGTTTTACCGTTAAAATACAAACTGTCTAATCCGTCTAATCTTCCCGAAAGCTTTCGGGATAACCTGTCTAATCTAATTACACAATCCGTCTAAT
>CANFVI010000178.1 GCA_947450405.1 Flavobacteriales bacterium | reverse complement strand
TCGGGTAGATTTTCATTGAAGTACTTTAAACTGCCTAAGGCTGCTTTGCATGCTTGAATTTCATCAAAAACAATGAGTGTATCGGCAGTTATTTTACTACCATGTACGAAGGTCAAATTCGATAGAATGCGATTTACATCTTTCGTTGATTCAAAAAGTTGATTCAACTCCGGATTTTCATCGAAGTTAAAATAGGCAATGTTTTGAAAATGATTTTTACCTAACCATTTCATTAAATAGGTTTTTCCTACCTGTCTGGCTCCATTTAATATTAATGGGGGATGGTCGGCGGCATTTTTCCATTGCAATAATTTGCTCTGTGCTGATCTTTCAAAAACAATGCTCATAGAATTGTAAGTTGTTTATTTACAACACAAATATAGTATTTTTACATGGCATATTCCAAAAAGTGCTATGGAAAATGTGATTTTTTACACGAAAGTCATATGAGATGTGTGTAATTTATCACAAAAGTCGTATGACTATTGTGGGATTAGACAGATTAGACAGATTAGACGGATTAGACAGATTTTTTGATTATAGAGATTTTTAGGTTAGAAGAATAAACCGTCTCAACAAATAAGATAAAAAATATGAATAAGATACTTCTCCAATATTTAATAAATAATTGATAATAAATAGATAAAAGATATTTGAATCTTAAACCAGAATGTTTAGATGGTTAAGAATAAGGAATCTGTCTAATCTGTCTAATCAGTCTAACCCGTCTAATCTCTAAAGGAATCTGTCTAATCTGTCTAATCAGTCTAACCCGTCTAATCTCGAATAAAAACCCTACTGTCAAAAGGAAATTTCTCAACCTCTATAATTTTGATCGTTTCAAAAAGTGGATGTTTGGGATTGATGAGCATGTTATAATCGCCTTTGGTTACAACAGATGGAATTTGCATCACACAAAATTGGTTTTCTGTAATAAATTGATCACCAATTTGCTGCGTTGATTGTGGGTGAGGGAAGACATTCCAATTTGCTGGTAAAATGGAATTGTCTATTTTGAATATTTCAATTTCATCGGGGATATGAATAGTAACCATCATGAAATTTTTTGGCAATGTTGCAAGTGTAAAATGGACTGCAACTTCCGCCATTGCCAACGAGCGATTGGCAGCGGCATAAATCACCTCAACACCTATGGAATTCCATCGCGCTCCATACAATGCAGCTCCTTTACCCGATAAAGAATTGGCAAATTGATGGCTTGTCAATCTAAAGACTTCCATTTTTTACACCATAATTCCGTGTTGTACCCGTATCAACTCAGATACCACCAAGTCTTTTCCGTAAGAATCTGACAGCAATTCAATTGGGATATTGTTTCCCAATGCAAAATTTGGGGTATTTAACCAGAGTTTGAATTGTGCCAAATCGTCAAAAACATCCAAACCAATTTTTGTTACCTCTGCCATGGCAATGATCTTTTCAGATTGCAATGATTTAAAAGCATGGGTTTCACTCTGCTTGTAACGTTGCAACGATTTGGTTGAAATATTTAATAACTTGGCCCAATCACTCTCTGAAAACGGAGTGTAATCTTGAATTGCATGAAAGAGTGAATAAGGAATTCCTTTTCTGATGGCACTAATTATCAGTATTTTATCAGATAGAAATTCCGAGTATGTCAACTTCTTATTCATACCAACGGGTATATACTCAACTTTAGATTCGCTCACGAACCTATTGATTTCATTCTCCAGATTTTCTTCGATTGATTTGTATTCCTTAGTCATAATTTGGACAATTGTACACAAATATAGGACAAAAGTCTGATAATATTACAATTCGGGATTAGACAATTCGGGATTAGACAGATTAGACGGGTTAGACAGATTAGACGGATTTTTTGATTAGAAAGATTTTATGGTTAGGAGAATAAACCGTCTCAACAAATAAGATAAAAAATATTAATAAGATACTTCACTAAAAGAAAGTTAAATAATAAAAAACTAGTTTAAAAAAATTACATATCTATAATAGAATGATTGTTAAGGTTAGAAATATAGAATCCGTCTAATCTGTCTAACCCGTCTAATCTCAAAAATAACCCGTCTAATCTCCAAATGCACGAAAGTTGATTGTTAAAATAATATTATTTAATTTTGAATCAATTGCAAAGTTTAGTATTAAACCCTACCTATGCGCTTAAACGTCAGTCAGCAAAATGCTTTGAAACAGGTTTTTGGAAATCTTCCTGGTGAAGTTTTTTTATTTGGATCGCGCGTTGACATGAACCGAAAGGGTGGTGATATTGATATACTTTGGATCACAGATATCAAAGAAAATAGAACCCTCAAAAAGGAAATGGAGCTCACAATTCAGTTTCAAAAAATATTGGATGAACGACTCGATTTATTGATCTTGCCCCCTGTAGACCAAATGACAAATTCAGAAAGGGCATTCTATTCGTCTTTAAAGATTCAAAGACTGTTTGAATGATAATTTATGGTTTAGGATTTATCGGTCAACAACTTGGGTGACTTTCAATTTCGGAGATAATATTATCTAAAATTTCAGCAACTTCAAAAAGTTTGAATTCGATTAATGGTGGTGTAACATCCCTTTTGCCGTGAGCAATATAGTTTCTATGATCTTTTATTATTTTGAGGTTTTTTAGTTGGCTTGGAGAAATTAGACCATCGAATAAATTGATAATACCTGATAATCTATCTATTTTGTCATTAACAAAACGTTCTCGTGATTTGTAAAAATCCACCGATTTATTAGTGTTAACCGAAACAATATTTCTTATAATTCCATAGGTAGATCTATATTTCGCGAATACCACTTTTTCAAATGTTGCAACCAAGCTAACAATTGAATTTTCATAAGCTGTACGTCTTATATTATCTGAAAAAGTATTTGCTAAAATTTCTTTCTGAGAATATTTTAGCTTCAAATATTCAGGGACTATTTTATCAATGTATTTTTTGTTCCCAGAAATTTGACGCACTTCCTTATCAAGAATATTATCTATAGTGGTAAGATAATTAAACTGTTCCTGAATATCAATATTTCTCAATACAACCATTCTTCAATAATTTTTTCTACAATATCCTTGTTTAATTCAAAATGATCTTCTTTGTTGATTGATTTTGCTAGGTACCAATCGTAAGATTTATCATTATGTAATTTCCGAAAAATACTCACTTTTTTATCAATCTTTCCGCGCATGTAAAATTCCAATTTTCCATCATATTCAGAAGTTAAAGCTGCAATAGGTTCAATGACTAAATATTTGCTTTCCGACAAAGTAATTTCTAGATTGGTTGTTGAATACTCACCGATAAATGGTTCAAACCGTTTTACCGGTATGATTTCAAAATTCATCAGACCGTTTTTATCATATTCATCAAACCATTTGTAAATAATTGTATTTATTAAAGTTGAAATTGCATTTTGCCATTCAATTTTATAGTTTTCCCAATTGTTTTCGGGTTTAGTATTGTTTTTTAGTTTTTCTAATTTTTCCTTCAATGC
>CANFVI010000177.1 GCA_947450405.1 Flavobacteriales bacterium | reverse complement strand
TAGTTCGCGCTGATTATCAAATACTGGAATTACATTTGTCCAATCATTATTAATAAGGTTGGCTATATTTTCTAAATAGTTTTCTCTTTTAAAACCATTGCATACTATATAGCTGTCTTTGCTTACTTTGCCTTGCTCGTATAGTGTTTCGATGATGTTGATATCGAAGGCAGATGATGTTTCAAGGTGTACATTGTTTTTTAGTACTTCATCTAATGTATGTTGGAAGTGATTGCTTTTGGTGCAATAGCAATAGTAGTATTTGCCTTGGTATTCAGCCTTTGCAATTGCTACATTGAACCAAGAGCGAGCTTTCTTGATGTTCTCACTTATCTTTGGTAGATAGGTAAATTTTAAAGGTGTTCCGTATTGGCGTATGAGGTCCATAAGGGGTATATCGTGAAACTCAAGATGTCCATTGTCATCCAAATCAAACTCAGAAGTTGGGAAATCAAAAGTTTGTTTAATTAAGTCGATATATTTATTTTTCATGATTGTAAGTTACTTGGATTATGAAATTTTTACAAAAGTAATGTAGTTAGATTGATTTTTTTAATTAATTGTAAATGTTTTGCATAAAAAATATGTAGTTTTTTTTCGTATTTGTCGCGAATTTCTGTTGGGGGTATTAACTTTGTACAAATCCAAGAAAATCAAACAGAATATGAGTAAAGTAAGTATTATTGGCGCCGGTAACGTAGGTGCAAGTTGCGCAGAGTACATCGCAATGAAGAATTTTGCTGCAGAAGTAGTTTTATTAGACATTAAAGAGAACTTCGCAGAAGGAAAAGCGTTGGATTTGATGCAAACAGCTGCGTTAAATGGTTTCGATACTAGAATCTCTGGTAGTACCAATGATTATTCTAAAACTGCCAATAGTGATGTAATTGTTATTACATCTGGTATCCCTCGTAAACCAGGTATGACTCGTGAAGAGTTAATTGGTATCAATGCCGGAATTGTAAAAACTGTAATGGAAAATTGCATGCAGCATTCTCCGAATGCAGTAATTGTAATTGTTTCTAATCCTATGGATACAATGACTTATTTGGCTAAAACTACTTCAGGGTTGGCTAAAAATAGAATTATCGGAATGGGTGGTGCACTTGATAGCGCTCGTTTCAAATATTATTTATCAACTGCCTTGGGTTGCCCAGCATCTGATGTAGATGGCATGGTTATTGGCGGACATGGTGATACTACCATGATTCCTTTAACCAGAATGGCTTCTTACAAAGGTGTTCCAGTTTCTAATTTCTTGAGCGCAGACGTACTTGATAAAGTAAAAGCAGATACAATGGTAGGTGGTGCTACGCTAACAGGAATGTTGGGTACTTCTGCTTGGTATGCTCCAGGTGCTGCTGTTTCTGTATTGGTTCAAAGCATAGTGTGTGATCAAAAGAAAATGATGCCTTGCTGCGTTGCTTTAGATGGAGAATACGGACAAAGTGATATTTGCATTGGAGTTCCAGTTATTTTAGGTAAAAATGGTTGGGAGAAAATTGTAGCATTAGATTTGAATGACAGCGAAAAAGCTGAGTTCGAAAAAAGTGCAGCTGCTGTGCGAAGCATGAATTCTGCATTATAATTAGAATAGCAATTAATAGCGAAAATTCTCATGATTCTGAGTGAAAATCGCTAAAATATACTGCCGTGCGTTTGGTTGAAAAGTGTAACAACGCTTGAAACTATGCCACGGCAGTTTTTATTTATATAAAACCCAATACAACCGTAAAATATGTCAAAAGGAATCCTATACATGCTGATTGCTTCCATTGCTTTTGGATTTATGAATCTATCTGTAAAGATGATGGGGCACATGCACGTTTCACAAGTGGTTTTCTTTCGGGCAGTGGTGCAAATTGTGTTGGGATTGGCCGTGCTTATTCATCAACAACAAAGTCCCTTTGGGAAAAATCCCAAAATGCTCTTTATGAGGGGATTTTTCGGTTCAATGGGATTGCTCTGCTACTTTTATACCTTGCAAATAATGCCGTTGGGAAATGCCATAGTTATACATTATTTGTCGCCAATTCTCACAACCTTACTGGCCTTTGCATTGGGCGATGAGATTGTAAAGCCCCGTCAATGGTGGTTTTTTGGATTGTCGTTTTTAGGTGTGGTTGTTGTAAATGGCTTATCAAGCCATGTTACTTGGTTTGGTATCATTGCGGGTTTGGGCGGCGCTGTATTTTCTGCATTTGCCTACAATACCATTCGCAGATTAAAAGGAATTGAAAATCCCAACGTAGTGGTGTTTTATTTCCCTTTGGTAACCTTGCCACTGTCGTTATTATATCCTGCGTTTGTAAATGACGCTTGGAGAATGCCCATTCAGAATGAATGGTTTTGGTTATTGGTTACAGGTGTAGCAACGCAAATTGGTCAATTTTTCATGACCCGAGCCTATCAAGAAGATGCCACAAGTAGGGTTTCTGCAATTAGTTATGCAGGAGTCATCTGGGCAACTGCAGTGGGTGTGTTTATTTTTGCAGAAAGTTATTCAGTTTGGCAATTTGTGGGAATTGCCCTGGTATTAATGGGAATGATTTTGAATTTAATATATACGAAATCAAGTCCCTCAAAAACATAGAATTTAAAATTAAAAAACAATGGATCAAAGTTTTAGTTTGCAAGATTTATATGAAGATAGGTTGGAAACCCAACGTATTTCTACCCGGTTTTTAAACCGTTATGATGTTGAGCCATGGGCAGAATTTTTTGAAGACGATGCTACATTTGCGTTTTTGATGAAACGAAATGGCAAAACCAACATGGAAATGTCGGAAGATTGGATAAAACGTCAATTGCAACGCTATGATAGCGGCACGTTTGGATTGCAAGCTATCATTGAAAGAAAATCTAAAAAAATGGTTGGTCAATGTGGTTTGTTATTGCAGAAAATTGATAACAAACTAGAGATAGAAGTTGGATATCATCTCATTCAAAAATTTTGGGGGATTGGCTACGCCAGCGAGGCTGCTCAATTATTTTTAGATTTTGCAATTGAAAATCAACTTGCTCAATCTGTCATTGCAATTATTCACCCGAATAATGTGAAATCAATTCGGGTTGCTGAAAAACTCAATATGAAATTCGATTTTGAAACCGAATTTCACGGTGAAACCGTAAAGGTTTATAGAAGTCAGTAAATAATTAAGCAGTAGGAGTGTAGTTGTCGTATATCCAGTGCAGGATATGGCGTTCTACTTCATTGAATTCTTTGCTACGTCGAACCATAACCAATTGCGCTGTTTTTTCAACTGCGGGCATTTGATGGGGAACAAATCCTGAGGCACCGCCCCAAGAAAAATCTGGAACAAATTGACGTGGGAATCCTGCGCCAAACAAGTTGCAAGCAACACCCACAACAGTTCCAGTGTTGAACATGGTATTGATTCCGCATTTGCTGTGATCGCCCATAATTAAACCACAAAATTGCTGTCCTGAGCGTTCAAATTTACTGGTAGCATAATTCCAAACTTTCACTTCGTCGTA
>CANFVI010000176.1 GCA_947450405.1 Flavobacteriales bacterium | reverse complement strand
TCTCTATGGACCACAAGATGATCTCTAGACAATTCCTAATTACGGGTATTATCATGGGTATCATTGGTATGGGAATGTCTTTATTATTCCGTTTGCAATTGGCATGGCCCGATGAACAATTTGGAATTTTAGAAACCTTATTAGGAAAATGGGGTAAAGATGGTAAAATTGACCCTAATTTTTATATGGGATTGGTTACCATACACGGTACAATCATGGTATTCTATGTATTAACGGCAGGGTTAAGTGGTACCTTTAGTAATTTACTCATTCCGTTACAAGTAGGAGCAAGAGATATGGCATCGCCATTCATGAATATGTTGAGCTATTGGTTCTTCTTCATGTCTTCTGTTGTATTATTAATTTCAATCTTTGTTGAAACTGGACCAGCATCTGCAGGTTGGACAGTATATCCTCCATTATCAGCCTTAGAAAAAGCCGTACCAGGTTCTGGTTTGGGTATGACCCTTTGGTTAGTAGCAATTGCATTATTCATTGTTTCTTCATTATTGGGTGGTATCAACTACATTTCAACTGTGTTGAACATGCGTACCAAAGGAATGAGCATGAACAGAATGCCATTAACTATTTGGGCGTTTTTCTTCACCGCTATTTTGGGTGTATTGTCGTTCCCAGTATTATTGGGTGCAGCATTGTTCTTGATATTTGATAGAAGTTTTGGTACTTCTTTCTACTTGAGCGATATTTACTTAGAGGGAGTTGGTGCATTAGAAAACATTGGTGGTAGCCCTGTATTATACCAACATTTATTTTGGTTCTTAGGTCACCCTGAGGTTTATATCATTTTGATGCCTGCTTTGGGTATTACTTCTGAAGTAATTTCTACAAATGCACGTAAACCAATCTTTGGTTACACAGCAATGATTATTTCATTGATGGGTATTTCTATATTGTCATTCATTGTATGGGGTCACCATATGTTTATTACAGGTATGAATCCTTTCTTGGGATCTGTATTTATGATATTGACATTGATTATTGCCGTTCCATCGGCGGTTAAAGCGTTTAACTATTTGGCTACTTTGTGGAGAGGTAACTTGCGTTTCACTCCTGCAATGTTGTTTTCTATTGGTTTGGTTTCCTTCTTTATTTCTGGTGGATTAACTGGTATTTATTTGGGTAACGCTGCAATGGATATTCAATTACATGATAGTTATTTCGTAGTTGCGCATTTCCACTTGGTAATGGGTTCTGCTGCTATTTTTGGTATGTTCGCTGGTATTTACCATTGGTTCCCAAAAATGTTTGGTAGAATGATGAACAATACTTTGGGTTATTTCCATTTCTGGTTTACCTTCATCTCTGCGTATTTGGTATTCTTCCCAATGCACTTTATGGGATTAGCTGGTGTTCCTCGCCGTTACTACCAATTTACTTTGGTGAAAGAATTTGACGTTTGGATGGATGTAAATAAATTAATTACCATCGCTGCTATTTTGGGTGGTGTTGCTCAGTTGTTCTTTCTTTGGAACTTCTTCTATAGCATTTTCAAAGGTAAGAAAGCTTCTCAAAATCCTTGGGAAAGTAATACACTTGAGTGGAGTACTCCAGTTGAGCATTTACATGGTAACTGGCCTGGTGAAATTCCAACAGTTTATCGTGGTCCTCACGAGTATTCACGCCCTGATAGAGAGCAAGATTATTTCCCTCAACATATTCCTGATGAAACAGCTCCAGTTACCGCTGTTCAAGACGGAGAACAAACTGCGCCTACTGCGGTTGCACCAGAAGAAACTGTTGAAAGCAGCGTATTCTTTGCAGCAATCAAACGTGTGTTTGGATTGAGTTAAAATGAGTCACACAGATTCTTCTCGAATCAACATTATATTCAGACGAATAGGTTTATTTACCTGTTCGTCTGTTTTTTTATTGTTCCTATTGGGTGCCCTGGTGAGAGCAACAGGAAGTGGCATGGGTTGTCCTGATTGGCCAAAGTGTTTTGGTCTTTACGCCCCTCCAACTTGTGAGTGCCAGTTGCCTAAAAATTATGAGCAAGTTTTTCAAGAAAAAAGACACAAGAAAGTAGCCAAGTTTTTAAAAACATTGCGTGCTTTTGGATTTTCTGAAAAAGCTGATTTAATTGAAAACGACAAGAATTTGTATGTTCAAGAAAAGTTTGATCCTACCAAAGCATGGATTGAATATATTAACCGTTTGTTTGGTGTTGTTGCGGGATTATTGGCAGTTGCATTTATTGCGTTGTCATTTTTGAATAAGTCCCTCAAGAAAACAAGATTATGGGCTACAATTGGCTTTATCATGCTTATTTTGAATGCTTGGTTGGGGAGTATTGTGGTAGCAACAAATTTATTACCCGGTATTGTATCATTGCATTTCTTGTTTTCATTTTTGTGTTTGTTTGGATTCATTGCAGCCATTCAAAAGGTAAGTCCAATTCTGCCAATTCATATTCAAGCGGACATGGGCGTATGGACAATTTTGTGGTTTGTGATTTTTGTGGAGGTTATTTTAGGAACTTGGTCAAGAGAACAAGTTGATATATTGAGAACGAATGAATCTTTGTATTTAAATGGCAATTCGAATGAAATATTAAATTTTGTGGGTATGGATCTTTTATTTGCAATTCATAGATATGTGCCTGCTGTAATATTAATTTTTGCATTGGTAAAATATTTTAAGAGCAGTCAGGTGATGTCAAAATTCAAGAATCATTGGTTTTGGATTGCTTTGATCTGTTTTATGCAAATTTGTTTGGGTGCAGTTCATATTGTTTATGTTGTTCCAAGATGGACTCAAATTTCACATGTGGTTTTAGGTAGTGGTTTGTTGACTTATTGTTTTTTGGTTTTATTATCGTTTAAAAAAGAAAATATATGAAATCGGTATTGAAGAGTTATGCTGAGTTGGTTAAATTCCGATTATCGAGCACGGTTGTTGCCACATCTGTATTTGGCTATATTTTGGCGTTGAAATATACCCATGGTTCCCATTGGGCAGATTATTTTAATTGGACATTGTTTTGTGGTGTTTTATTTGGAGGGATGTTTATTGTTTTTGCTTCTAATGGACTCAATCAAATTATTGAGAAAGATAATGATGGAAAAATGGCCAGAACTTCAAGTAGACCAATTGTAGAAGGAAGAATTCCTTTGTTACAAGCAAGGATATTTTGTTGGGCAACAGGATTTGTTGGAATTATGACGCTAATTTTAACAGGAGCTCCTTTTTTGGCTGTTCTTTTGGGCGCAATTAGTTTGATCGTTTACGTTTTTATTTATACGCCAATGAAGCAGGTAAGTCCACTTGCAGTAATGGTTGGCGCAATTCCTGGTGCTTTGCCTCCGTTAATTGGGTATTCAGCGGTAATACCATCGTTGGATCAATTGGGAATTATTTTATTTTTAATTCAATTTTTTTGGCAATTCCCACATTTTTGGGCAATTGCTTGGATGTTGCATGATGATTATCAAAAAGCCGGATATTGGTTGTTACCTTCAGGCGGTGGAAGAGATAAAAAAAGCGCCTATCAGATTCTTATATATACAGTTATATTG
>CANFVI010000175.1 GCA_947450405.1 Flavobacteriales bacterium | reverse complement strand
GGCTGTCTCCAGCTCCAAATCCAGTAACAAAAATAACCGGGACGTCAATTTTGTTCTCGCTATTTATTTCTACAAGGATTTTTGCAAAATCTGAAAAAAGGGTGGTGGTTTTCATATTCTTGGCAGTCCCCAATGTAATAATGATTGCCTCTGCGTTGTGGATTGCCTTTTGAAGGTCCCCTTTATTTGTGGCATCACCGAGTATTGAATGGATCGAATTTTTATCTGCTATTTCAATTTCAGATCGTGAAAGGGTAGTGATAGCGTGATTTCTAGCTAATCCTCTTTTTACTGCTTCCAAGCCAATTCCCGCCGAGGCTCCTATAATTGTAATATTCATTTTGCTTATTTATTTACGATTGATCGATAAAACAATTATCAATTACACAAATATATGCAAATACCAATTTGTTGATTTGGTAATTTTTAACCATTTTTTAATTAATTCATTATCAGTAATTTTGACGCGTGAAAATTTATATTTAACGCTCCTTTCACTTTTGGCGGGGATTTCAAAATGTGCTGCCCAAGTTCAAGACAGCAATTGGACAAAATCTTGGCATTACATGAATTAATATTGCAAGTACTTCCCTGAATTTGAATTGTTCAATATGAAAAATATTATATCAAAGAAAAAAGTTTGATATTGTAAGTGGGGTTGAATGAACTTCCGAATCACTCAGCCTTCACCAATTCAATCGCAACTTCGTTGCGGCGGTTGGTAACGTCCCATGGAGCGTTGTAACCCATATACAATAGTTGACCACGGGTTTCTAGCTTGTTGTTCTTTAACTCCAAATAAAGCTGGTCTGCATACTTCTTAATCTTATCTGAGCTCGAATATCCCCCAAAACGAATCACAGCCAAAATTTTAGCGTTCTCTTGAATCAATTTAACCTGATTGTTCGATGGCGTGGGAAGGTCTTGCATTTTGTATTCGCTCGGCATGACAAAAGCCATCGACGATGAATCTCCCATAGACATGATCACGGGTGCCGTCATGGCAATTTTCTGCTGCGATTGGTTGCCCCCGAAAATATAACCCGCAACAGTTCTAAAACCATTGCTTCCTTCCTCGTCGTAGTCAGATTTTTTGAGGGATGTTTGCGCAAGGATCAAACTAGGATACTCGCGAATTTCAACCTCGCCCAGCTTTTTTATCACCCGATATTTCGGCATTTCAATGTCCCTCAATTTGAATGAATATAATAAGAATCCGATTATAATTACGGATATCACAATTGTGATGATTGCCCAAGGTTTCATATTTGATTAACAATCAAAAAGATGAATTGTTTCATTGGGAAGGTTGTTTTTATTCAAACTTAATTTTTTAGAAATTGGGTATTTGCAATTTTTAATAAATTTAGATTTGCAATTACGGATTTTCGCAACATGTTACTCGTTATGATATTGGTAGATTTGTTACATGAAAATTAAAACAATGTTAATTCTGGTTATGTGCAATATTGTTTCAAAAGAAGCATCCGCACAACTTTCAATCCATCCAATGCTAGGTGGTAGTTTAAATACAGTCCACGATTTTGATCGAACGAGTTCGAGTATAAGTTCCATTCTAGGTTTTCATGGTGGAGTTGGAGTTGATATTCCACTTGGTGATTTGGTATCAATTGAACCAATTTTAAGATTTAATCAAAAAGGATTTGGAGTATCGTCAACCGAAGATATGGGAGGAGGTGACGTTGTAACAACGAATATGTCGTTTCGTTATTCAACCATGGAATTGCCTATTATGTTTAATTTTAATACAGAAGTAGGCAATAATAAATTGGTTTATTCAGTTGGACCTTATATCGGTTATGCTGTCGCTGTAAGGGAAATTTTAACCCAAACAGATGGAATCAATACTGTTAGTTACGATACTAAAAACATGGATGATTTTATGCAAAACATGGTTGACAACGGAATGAATCGTTTAGATTACGGGATAATTTTGGGAGCGCGCTATGAAATTAGTAATTTCACTGTAGGATTAAATGGGGCAATGAGTATTCAAAATTTCAATGGAGAGTTTTCAAGTAATGCAAATAAGCACTTGAATTTGCAAATGACAATTGGGTATAAAATTGAATTAAATTAATCGTAATGGGCATTAATTTGCCTCATCAAATATTAATTCGTTTCCAATCTACACTCACATCTGAGCCTTCAGCGAAGATTACGGAATCTGGCTCAGTGTCAGACAAAAACGCAAAATCATTGCCGTACATGGCCCTGAAATCGCAATGGATATCGGATGAAAGCACCTGGTTGATATTCCAACGGGGATGATTTACCCGGTATTCCTGCGTTTGGTTGTCGCTCACTCTGGTGTAGCCGTAATAATGCTCAAAGATGAATTCTTCAATGCTATTGCCCATCATGGGCGCCGAAATGTTGTTGGTGGTGATGGTGATTTTATTCCATCCCGTTTTTGGCTTCCACTGAAAATTGACGGTTTTGATAGAATTGGTTACCCCAATTTTACTTTTCGTAGGAATGGAAATATAATGCTCTTTGTAAAGCTTGTTGGCAATAAAAGCCACGATTTTATAAGGAACAGTTTCGTTGATAAACACAACCCCCCGTTTGAAGGTGTCGCCATCTTTTCTCTTTACATAGAATCGTAAATTGATCTCTTCAAAAGTTCCCATGAGGGGAATGGGAACGCCAAATAAACGGGTGCTTTTGAACATGAACCCAACCAAACTCACATAGGCCTTTCCCTCAAACAAATCCAACTCTACACCCTTGGGCAAATAGGGCATCAGGATTTCCTGTGGAACCGAATAATTTGCCATGATTAAATCTTCCCAGCGCGCTGTTAAAAATGTTTTCGTTTTCAAATTGTCCATCAGATGAAAAGTTAACAAATAGAAAGAAGTTTAGTTCATGGAATTCTGGGAATCGATCGTTTAATTGGGTCACTCAACAGTAATCATTTGAGATGCTTTTGTGTCATTGCCGGAAGAAACACCATCTTTTCTTTTTGCAACTAAGTTTACAATGAATTGGCCAGTTTTGTTAAACTTGTGTTTTATTTTGAGGGACGTTGTAGTGGTATCTTTTGTGCTATCGCCGAAATTCCAAGTAAAGTAAGAAGCATTTCCGGAGCAAGAAGCATCAAAGGTTACAACAGAATCTATTTTTATCGTTTTTTGCGAACAGGTGAAACACGATTCTGTAGGCTTAGAGCAAGAAATTGTCCAAAGGGTTATAACAATGAACAATATGAATGGGGTAATTGCTTTCTTCATGTTGGTTGACAGAATTATTGTTAGTCCTTTTCATATCCCTCATAATAATAAGACTGTTCAATGCCTTTGAAGATAATCTCTCTATTGTCAACCTCGTCAGTTAAATGGCCTTTCAGAAGCGTTCTTAATTCCAAGTCGTTGATTGGGCTTCTTTCCATTGATTGTAAGTACTGCGTTTTATCAATGAATTGCCAATTTACGACTTTCTTGATTTGTTTTTTAAGGATCATATCGAGCCAAATTCGCATTGTTCTGCCATTGCCTTCCATAAAAGGATGGGCAAT
>CANFVI010000174.1 GCA_947450405.1 Flavobacteriales bacterium | reverse complement strand
CCATGAAACGACAAAAACTGCATTAATTCTTTAACACAATTTGCTTCAATTAACTCTTTGGTTGCAAATTGTTCTTTTACGCTGCTTACAATTTGGTTAATATTTGGCAATGAAGCATATTTAGTTTGAATAATTCCAATAGCTTTTTTTGTAACCTCTTGAATTTCTTTCCAATTTTCTATTTCCTGGAATTCGCCGTTTTCATTGGTAATTATAATCACTTTCATTCCTTCCGCCAATCCCGATAAATCTTTTGCCAAACCACTTTTATCGGATGACTGATAATTAGAATATTGCCATTGGAGCTTATAATTCTTTTCAGTAGAATCTAATACTTCAACATCTAATTTATAGGAAGTCAATTCTTTTGAAGTAGTATCCGTTTTATTGATTTTTATTTTTGATTCAGTAACCGAATAGGATTGTTTTTCACCTTTGCTCCAGTAGCCAATTACTTGAAAAGTAGAATCTTTTGGCTCAATTTGAGCATTTGTAGTTGCGGCAAAAGCAATAGCAACAGAAACGAATAAAAATTTTCGGAACATTGCACAAATATATTTAATTTATTTCACACGTCCCAAACCACCTGTAGCGGTTTTTTGCAACCCATGAATAAACTTTGTTTCTGATGAATTTTGGAATGATTTTGAACCCATAAACCCAAGAATAAGGCCATCCCAATTCTTTGAAAATGAGGAGTACGGCATCGGATTGGGTGTAGAACTTTCCGTTATTATCAAACACAATGGTTTTGAGGGACAGAAGTTCAGGATGATTTTGGAATACCTTGGTAGCCTGATCAGATTGCAAAGAAGCGTATTGGAGTTTCTTTAGTTTGTCGTGCCGCGTTAAAAACTTAACCCATCCATTACAAAGGTTACAAACGCCATCGAAGTATACGGTTTTCATGATCTACCGATCTTGCCTCTCGTTTTGCGTTTTGTTTGCTCATGCATTTCTTCCCAAGTGTAAGCACGCTTCGACAATTGTTCTACCTCCTTCATTGATGCCTCACTACTCTTCTTGTGGAAATCATTGAGATACTGCCATTCTATCTTTGGTTTTTCTTCCATCGTTTTGTGATTCAAACAAAGTTACACCACAAACCCATCCTTCCGCAAGTGATTTTTTTATTTATTTATCGAAATTCCTTAAACAATTATTGGCCTTTGATTTAACCGCCATTATTTATAAAAACAAACCTGTAAATCTTTTACAAAACTTCTCATAATTTTTCACAACACCTACCAAAAACTTTTATAAACCTTAAAACCCAATCCCCCTAAACTTTTATAAACATTCATAAACTTTTATAAACCTTTTGCTTATATTGTTGCCAATTAATTGTCAATATTTTTAACAAAATGATTTATCACGCGAATTCTTATTTTAGCTTACGGTACGGACTCGTTAGTCCGGAAGACATTATTCGATGGGCAGCAACGCAAGCAGAATCCCTCAAAAATAAATTTACCATTTTACTGGCCGATATCAACAACGTCAGTGGAGCCTGCAATTTTATGAACGAAGCGCAAAAACACACCAATGTAATTCCTTTGCTTGGGGTTGAAGTGCGAAACGACAATGAAATTCTTTACCTCCTCATTTCTAAATCGCACAGCGGTTTTGCCAGTATCAACGCCTTTTTGTCCGAATACCTCCTTCAGCACCAACCCTTCCCCCTGCTTGCACCAAAATTACACGACGTAGATTGTATTTATCCGTTTTTTAAGGTGGAGGGACTTCGGCCCAAAGACATACCTGCGCATGCACATATTGGGGTTTCAAAACCCGACTTAAGGAAACTGCGCATGTCGCCATGGAAAAACGCAAACAAACGTTTGTTAGCTTACCAAAGAGCAACCCTCCGCAATATCGACGATTTGCACACCCATAACCTCCTTCGATGCATTGATCAAAATTGCCTCATCTCGAAACTAAAACCTTATTCAACAGCACATAAAACCGATTTGTTCTTGCCCGTTTCGTCACTCATTCAAGACTTTAACGACACCCCCATTCTCTTGCAAAACGCCAATGAGTTAATTCAAAACAACCACTGGCAATTTGAGTTTTCGGTCCCCCAAAATAAAAAATCTTTTACCGGAGATACCGACAAAGATTATAGAATGCTGCGGGAGTTGGCTTTTGAGGGACTCAAATACCGCTACCCAAATTACACCTATGAAACAACAGTGAGGCTTGAAAAGGAAATGAAACTCATTTATGAGTTGGGATTTACGCCTTACTTTCTGATTAACTGGGACATATGCCGTTTTGCACAAGAAAAAGGGTTTTTCCATGTAGGACGAGGAAGCGGAGCAAATAGCATGGTGGCCTATTGCCTGAATATTACCGATGTTGATCCCATAGACCTCGATTTATATTTCGAACGATTTATCAACCCGTTTAGAAGTAGTCCTCCAGATTTTGACCTTGACTTTTCATGGCAAGACCGAGACGAGGTAACCGGTTATATCATAAACAAATACGGAAAAGACCATGCGGCATTGGTGGGTACTTACAATACCTTTCAAAGCAATGCCGTGGTGAGAGAACTTGGAAAGGTGTATGGATTGCCAAAAGCCGAAATTGACAGTTTGCTTGAACGTCCTACGTATTATGGCAATGCAAACTTTGAGGAATATTCCACCAACAGCGACTCCATTTACAGTACTCCGGGTATAGGTCAACGAAACCGCGACTGGAAACCCAAAACAGCGCTCAGCGGAGAAATCCCTCCCGAAGAAAAAGAATCGCTGTATACCGAGCTACTCAGGCATGCCCAGAAAATTCACAACCTGCCAAATTACAGAAGTATTCATGTGGGGGGAATTATTATTTCCGAAAAAAGCATGTACCATTATTCTGCGTTAGAAATGCCTCCAAAGGGATTTCCGACAGTGCAATTTAGCATGCTCGAAGCCGAAGATTTGGGTTTAGCGAAATACGATATTTTAAGCCAACGAGGACTTGGGCACATCAAAGATTCGGTGCTCTATATCAAAGAAAACCAAGGAATTGATGTTGATGCACATCAAATTCAGACGTTTAAAAACGACCCTAAAATTGCAAAAATTATTGAAACAGGACATACCATGGGTTGCTTTTATGTGGAAAGTCCTGCCATGCGGCAATTGCTTACCAAACTGAGGTGCAAAGACTATTTAACATTGGTGGCGGCAAGCAGTGTCATTCGGCCTGGCGTAGCCAGAAGTGGCATGATGCGTACCTTCATTGAGCGGCACATTCACGAAGAAAAGCGCAAAGAAGCGCATCCCGTTTTGCATGAAATCATGCCCGAAACCTATGGCATTATGGTGTATCAAGAAGATGTGATTCGGGTGGCGCATATTTTTGCCGGATTGGGATTATCGGAAAGCGATGTGCTCAGAAGAGGCATGAGCGGAAAATTCAGAAGCAAGGCCGAATTCACCAAAGTACAAGAGCAATTTTATGAAAAGGCTCAAGAAAAGGGACATCCCCGCCAACTCATTGAAGAAGTATGGAAGCAAATTGAAAGCTTTGCAGGGTATAGTTTTGCAAAAGGACATAGTGCCAGCT
>CANFVI010000173.1 GCA_947450405.1 Flavobacteriales bacterium | reverse complement strand
CTTTCCCTCCATCGTCGCCTGCTGTTGCCTTGTTTAAAAATGGCGAAGTAGTACACATGGTTGAACGTCACATGATTGAAGGACGTACAGCCGACATGGTTGCCGATAATTTGGCGGCAGCTTACCAACAATATTGTTAATTTAAGGCTACAATGCCTGAAATAAATTTAGAATTTTTATCAAATGTTGAAGCCGTTGCCATTGAAGTGGGACGGTTTCAACTTTTACATTGGAATAAGGTAAAACAAGATTCGATTGAAGACAAAGGTCTCAATCAACTTGTAAGCTTTGTTGATCAACAAAGTGAACAGCAACTCATTGATGGGTTGCGTGTTTTGTTGCCCTCTGCCACCTTTATTGGCGAGGAAAAAGCGCCAGATAACCGAGAAATCACAGAATATACTTGGGTAATTGATCCACTTGATGGCACCACAAACTTCCTTCATGGATTGCCCGTTTTTAGCATTAGCCTAGCGCTTTTGCACCACGGCGCGCCTATTGTGGCAGTCGTGTATTGCCCCGCATTGAACGAATCATTCACGTCCCTCAAAAACCATGGTGCCTTTTTGAATGGAAACCAAATTCATGTTGCCCAAAACGCAACCTTGAATCAAACCCTAATAGCCACGGGATTTCCATACTATCAATTTGAAAAAATTGATGAATACTTAGGTGTGTTGAGCAACCTCATGAAAACCACCCACGGACTCCGCAGAATGGGTTCTGCTGCCATTGATTTGGCATACACCGCTTGTGGTCGGTTTGATGCATTTTTTGAAATGAACTTAAGTCCTTGGGACATTGCCGCAGGCATATTGCTCGTTGAAGAAGCTGGGGGAATTGTAACTGATTTCAGCGGTGAACCAAACGTGATTTTTAAAAATCAAATCGTTGCTGCTAGTAAACCCATTTATCCAGTATTTTTAGACGAGTTGAAAAACCTTGTTTAAAGACTGGCCGAGAATCAATCAAATACACAGATTTTATTTCAGTAAAACTTCAATAACCTTGTACTTTTAAGGGTTATGCATTAATTTGCACAATACTATGGTTTGGTTGTTTGCAGTATTGAAAGGAATTGGGGGAGGGCTGCTACTGGGTTTAATTAGCTTGGGGCCAAGCTTTTTTGCCTTAATCAAAGTCGGCATTCAAGGAGGCAAAATGGCCGGATTAAGAATGGCTTTAGGGATATTCTTAAGTGATTTGGTAATTGCATTAGGCTGCTTTTATGGACTTGCTGGATTTTTCACCATGCCCATGTTTCAAATTGGTTTTGCTGGTTTTGCTGCATTTGGAATTATCTTCATTGGGGTAAAAGGCATTAGTGTTGGCTATAAGAAATTTATAAAAAATATTCAATCACCAATTGGGAAAAGCACCAACCTATTAAAAGGATTTATAGTAAATTTAATGAACCCATTTGTGATTATTCTTTGGGTTTCGTTAACCGCCACAATGAGTGTGGGACATGACGATACTTTTGAAGGAAGGTATACCATTTTGGTTCAGATTTTATCTATGTTGATTACAATTTTTACCCTAGATTTGGGTAAAGTGTATCTATCAGATTACTTGGGTAAAAGACTCAATCAAAGAATGTACTTCTTTGTAAATCGTTATTTTGGAATTATTCTCACGGGCATCGGAGCCTACTTTTTATATCATTTCATCAAACTCATTGTATTGATGAATATCCCGTTACATTTGAAATAATTTAATTGGATTTTTTAGGACAACATATCAATTTGGTGCTGAATATTGTACTTGGTATGATCATGTTGGGATTGGGAATTAGCCTGAGAAAGGAAGATTTCAAGCAGCTTTTTGATCAACCCAAGCCTTTGGCAATAGGGCTTACGGCGCAGATGCTGTTTTTGCCGTTGGTGGCATTTTTATTGGTTCACAATGCGAATTTAGATCCGGAACTCAAAGTGGGGATCATGATTTTGTCGGTTTGTCCCGGCGGCATTACTTCTAATCTTATCAGTTATTTTGTAAAAGGGAATGTGGCCTTAGCGGTTTCATTGACTGTTTCAAACGCATTTTTATCATTGTTTTCCATTCCATTGATGGTGAATCTTTTTATTCATTATTTTCTTGGGGGACAGGGGCAGGGGAATGCGAATATTCATTTGCCGTTTGTTGGAACCATGCTAGAAATTTTTGCAATTACCATAGTGCCTGCATCATTGGGAATGTTGCTCCGATATAAACTTGGCAAACGCATTTTAGAATTTCAAAAAATCATTAATATCATTCTGCCAATTTTATTGCTCTTGGTATTTGCATTTAAGTTTTTGGCGGGTAATAAACATGGCGGTACCGAAATGAATCAAATCGATATTTTGATGCTAACTCCGGTGGTAATTGGTTTGAACATTGCAAGTATGGTTGTTGGTTTCTTGGTAGGCACCCCTTTTGGATTGTCGTTCAAAAACCGCATTACCATTTCGGTAGAAGTAGGCCTTCACAACACCGCATTGGCTTTGTTAATAGCCGGTGAAAAATTAGGAAATAGTGTAATGGAAAAGCCGGCCTTGGTGTATGCTTTGTATTCGTTTTTTGTAACGTTTACAATTGCTTATTTACTGATGCGACTCAGGATATACCGTTTGAAAAAACGCAGTTAAATCATCCAATATTTCTATTGGCACCAATGAGCTTAATGTTGCATTTTTAGCATCTTCCGACGTGGATGAATCCCACAAAATATCTCTTATTTGTGTTGCGCTGATTTCAAGGAGTGGTGCTTCATACCAAGTTGCTTGAAATGGCATATCGCCGGTTGGTTTTGGAAATCCTGGTCTTGGGTAAACGTTGAGTGGACACATTTGAGCCAATTCTTCGGCGTGTTGCCAGTTGTGAAATCCATGTAAATTGTCGGCGCCCATAATGAGTTCAAATTGGTGCTCTTTGTAAGTTTGGTAGAGTTCAACAACGGTTTTGTGGGTGTAGGAAGGTTTTGGTAAGCCAAACTCGATATCGCAGCACGACATATTTGCTTGGTTTTTCAATGTTATGCTTACCCATTTCAATCTGAACTCGGCGGGAATTAAGGTTTCTTCGCTTTTGTGTGGATTCAAGGGAGATGGCACAAACCAGACTTCATCAAAGTTTGCCTTTTCACAAATGAGTAAGGCTACTTGGATATGTCCTACATGGATTGGATTGAAAGATCCAAAGTATAAACCAATTTTAGCCATTGTTATCGAGGAAATTCAATACCAATTCTTCACACGTTTTGAAAGTATCTTCCAAAACATCATTCACCACAATTACATCATATTGGCTTTCAAAGCTCAATTCATAATTGGCTTTGTCAATTCTTTCTTTGAGTTGGTGTTCAACTTCGGTACTTCTTTTGGTAAGACGTTCAAGTAAAATTTCAACACTTGGCGGACGTAAAAATACGGCTAGGGCTTGTTTTTCGAAACGGCGTTTTAAGGCCAATCCGCCTTTCACGTCTACATCGAAAACTACAGCTTTTCCTTCAGCCCAAATTTTTTCAACTTCACTGTAAAGGGTGCCGTATAAAATTCCGGCATATACTTCTTCAAATTCTAAAAACTCGTTGTTGTT
>CANFVI010000172.1 GCA_947450405.1 Flavobacteriales bacterium | reverse complement strand
GCCTCTATAGAGTGCTGAGATTATACCCGCTAACCTGCTCAGGATAATGCCTGCGAAGGGAAATGATCAAGTTTTACTTGATGTGTCTCGGATGAAATAAAACAACCGAAACAACATGTTCAAAAAAAAAATCATTTTATTATTTGCAATTTTCGCAACTGTAGAATTTGCGTTTGCACAAAAAGATTCGTCAAAAATCAATAAGAAAATTGATTCACTGCAATCTATAAATTTCCAACCAATTGAAGAGGTAATTGTAAAATCTAACCAAATTCAGCAATCAACCACCAACAATAATGTAATAGGCAAGAAAGAATTATCTCTTGGAAATTCTGGTAGAGATATTCCAATTTTATTGCAACAATTACCCAATGTAATTACGACATCGGATGCTGGAAACGGCATTGGATATACAGGCATTAGGGTTCGTGGCAGCGATGCTACAAGAACCAATGTTACCGTAAATGGGGTTCCCATTAACGATGCTGAAAGTCAAGGTACATTTTGGGTAAACATGCCCGACTTGGTAAGTTCAGCAGGCTCTATCACCCTCCAAAGGGGTTTGGGCACAAGTTTATCGGGGGCTGGAGCTTTTGGCGCAAGTTTGCACGTGCAAACGGATGAAAGTTCCGAAACCAAATTCAATGTGAGTTATGGCAGTTTCAATTCACGCAAAATCACAGCACAGTTTGGAAATAGCATCCTTCTAAAAAACAAAAACCAGCTGAAATTTAATGGACGGGTTTCATACATTCAATCGGATGGATTTATTGACAGGGCTAGTTCAATTTTGGGGGGATATTTGGCCTCGGCAAGTTACTACTCTCCTACTTTTTCGGTGAAACTTTTGGCTTTTGGAGGGATGGAAAAAACGTATCAGGCATGGTATGGCATTCCGATTGAAAAATACAACTTAGGAAATCCAAATCGCAATAACACCGCAGCTGACAGTGCTGCATTATGGGATCATTATGTGCGAAATGCTGGACCTGGATATACCTATCAAACATCGGCAGATAGTTTGAACTTATTTCAAAGTGCACCAAATAAATACAACTATTATCAATACCCGAATCAAACCGACAATTATCAGCAACACCATGTTCATTTGTATTTGAATAAAAAATTGTCAAAACAAGCAAACATCAATACCACACTGTATTATACTCATGGTGAGGGATATTATGCCGAGTTCAAATACAGCGACAAATTATCGAATTATGGATTGCCAAACATAACCATTCCTGACACACTAACAATTTCTATGTCGAATAGCAACTTAACTAGAAAAAGATGGTTGAGCAATAATTTAATCGGGATAAATACAAACTATACCTATGAAAATCAAAATTCAATCTTCACTTTTGGTGGATCTGCCAACTATTACATTGGCCAACATTATGGAATTGTTGATACTGTATTTTCGGCTACCCCATTATATATTAAACAGAATTTACCTAACAAATACTACCAAAATACTGGATACAAAACGGACATCAGTGTATTTATTAAATTTGCACAAAAAATTACTGGCAATTTAAATTATTACATTGATATACAAGGCCGTAAAGTAATATACAATGGATCGGGAATAGAGAATAATTTCCAAGCGATAAACTTCGTAGGAAACTATTCATTTATGAATCCAAAGGCAGGTTTCAATTATTCATTCCAAGAGAAGGGCACGGCATTAGGAATAATATCTGGTAGCATAAACGGTAGTTTCGGCGCCGGCTACAAAGAACCAGCAAGAACAGATTTTACAGACAACAATAATGCATTGGTACCCAAGCCAGAACAACTTTTAGATTATGAACTAGGATATCAGTTAGACATCAGAAAGTTAAAAGAATATGGTTCCCTATTTTCAATGAATATTAATGGATATTACATGGATTACCGCAATCAATTGGTATTAACGGGTGCTTTGAATGATGTAGGATCTGCATTGAGGGTAAATGTTCCAAAAAGTTACAGAACTGGAATTGAAATTGATGGAAATATTTTGATTTTTGATAATTCTTTAAAAACTCTTAAAAAAATAAGTCATGAAATTCGATTGATTGGAAATATTTCTTTGAGTAAAAACATCATCGAAAAATCACCAGCAAGTTGGTTAGATTATGCAACTTCCGAAAAAATTGATTCCACTTTTCACAATGCGCCCATATCTTATTCTCCAAACTATGTGGGGTCAATTGGGGTAAATTATAGAATTGGATTTTGGAAACGAACAGTGAATGAAGAAAGAACAATTTCTATTTCAAAAAGTAGTTTAAGTTTCAGAATAATTACTAAAATTGTAGGTCAACAATATTTAGACAATACAGGTGATGAAAGCAGAAAGTTAGATAAATATAATTTTTCTGAATTTATGATTAATTACAACCATGTTTTGAAAATCAACAAAAGTTCTATCAACTTCAAATTCCAAGTAAATAATTTGTTCAATCAATATTACGCGAACAACGGATATACATGGGGTTACATGTATGGAAGTAGAGATGTAATTCAAGAGGTATATTTATTTCCATCTGCAAGCAGAAATATTACAATTTCTGCAGGAATTACATTTTAAAAAATTTCATTTTGTTTAACCAATTGTCTCAATTTTATTTGCAAATTGGAAACAATCAATAAAATAGATATTTATCTACATTATTTAATTCATTTTAAAAATAACTTTGAAGGATAATGCCAGACACTTCAAAAAAAAGAATATTAATTGCCGACGATCACAGCATCATATTGAGTGGCATTAAGATGATACTATCTTATAAGTTGAAGATTCACAATATTATAGAATGTTCAAATTTAAACACCTTGATTTCTCAAATTAAAGAAAACAAGCCAACGCACCTCATTTTGGATGTAAGCTTTCCTGAAGGATCAAGTTTAAATATTTTAGACGAAATAATATTGGGATTTCCGGAACTAAAAATCATGATTTTCACCATGCATCCAAAAATCATGTTTGATCATATTTTAAAAAAATATATTGATATTTCATTTTGCGAAAAAAAATTGGCAGAGTATGAGATAACTCAAAAACTAGAGCAATTTATTCATTTTAACGAAAAGCTATTGGATTCTAAAACTAAAAACAAAAGTAAATTGAGTAAGAGGGAACAAGAAATTCTCAAATTGCTTTTAGAAGGAAAAACCACACAGACCATAGCAAAAGAACTTTTCGTAAAAAGCAATACAATTTCAACCGTAAAAAATCGTTTGTTTGAAAAACTACATGTATCTAATATTGTAGAATTGATTCAACTTTACAATTGAAAAATAAACAATTAATATTCGCTTTTTTCATTTTCAGCTTTTTACTGATACAAAATTTAATAGGCCAACAAAAGCAAGAATATTATCAAAAAACCATCAATAAATTCAACAGCAAATTTGATCAGAATATTGTTACTGATTTATTATTTGACGACGACAAAATTTTATGGATTGCAACACCCACTGGGATTTTTTGTTATAATGGAATTGAAGTAAAACAAATAAAGACGCCAAACAACAATCGTTGTGTTAGTTTTTTCAAAACTACGGAAAATAAAAAACTCATCTTATTTGCCGACGGTAATGTTTATGAAATTAATAAAGAGCACTT
>CANFVI010000171.1 GCA_947450405.1 Flavobacteriales bacterium | reverse complement strand
TCTGCATTTTTGTTTTCTTTATCTGAACCATTGGTTGAAAATGGAAGCAGAATGCCAATTTTAAAATTGCGCTCATTTCCTTGGGCATACAAATTTGCCAACGGACATGAAAATACAGCTATAAAAAGCAAGGTAAATCTATTCATATTATTCCCATTCTATGGTTGCAGGTGGCTTAGAGCTTATATCGTAAACAACCCTATTGATACCGCGAACTTGATTGATAATGCTGTTTGATATATCGGCCAAAATTTCATAAGGAATATGAACCCAATCTGCGGTCATACCATCGGTGCTGGTAACAGCGCGCAATGCAACAACCTGCTCGTAAGTTCTTTCATCGCCCATTACGCCAACACTTTGAATTGGAAGTAAAATACAGCCAGCTTGCCAAATTTTATCATACCAACCATATTCATGCAGTTTGTTCATGTAAATGAAATCCGCTTCTTGAAGCAATTTTACTTTTGCTTCTGTGATATCTCCCAAAATACGAATGCCAAAACCCGGTCCTGGGAAAGGGTGTCTATTTAATAATTTATCAGGTAATCCCAATGCACTTCCAACTCTGCGAACTTCGTCTTTGAACAAACTTCTCAAAGGTTCAACCACTTTTAGGTGCATTTTTTCTGGTAATCCACCTACATTATGATGGCTTTTTATTGTTGCTGAAGGACCTTTTACACTCACACTTTCAATTACGTCAGGATAAATAGTTCCTTGAGCCAACCATTTGGCATCTTTAATTTTTAGACTTTCTTCTTGGAAAACTTCAACGAAAACCCTTCCAATCGTTTTTCTCTTTTCCTCAGGATCAGTAAGTCCCTCAAGAGCATCATAAAACTGTTTTGACGCATCAACAGGAATGATATTTAAATCCAAACCTTGATAAGATTCTTGAACCAAATCAAATTCATTTTTGCGCAACAAACCGTTGTTGATAAAAATACAATGAAGTCTATTTCCAATGGCTTTATGCAATAGTAAACCAGCAACTGAAGAATCAACACCACCAGATAGACCTAAAATTACTTGGTCGTCTGGTCCAATTTTATTTTGTAATTCTAAAACAATCTCATCGATAAAATGACCTGGTGTCCAATCACCCGAGCATCCGCAAATATTGTATGCAAAGTTTTTCAACATTGCAGTGCCTTCTGTAGAATGAAAAACTTCAGGGTGGAATTGTATACCGTATGTCAAATGCTTTTGTCCTGTAACTTCAAAAGCAGCAACGGGAATACTCGATGTTGTGGCAATGACTGTTGTGTTTTCAGGGAGTTTCAGAATGGTGTCACCATGACTCATCCAAACTTGACTTTCGTAGCTTAACCCATCTAATAAGGCATTGGTTTCACCAGTTTGTTGCATCATGGCACGTCCGTATTCTCTGTGCTTACTTTTGCCAACTTCACCGCCCAATGCTTTTGCCATGTATTGTGCACCATAACAAACGCCCAGCAAAGGGGCTTTTGAAAATAGATGATTTAAATCAATTTCAGGCGCGTCAATGTCGTTCACGGAGCATGGACTTCCTGACAAAATGATTCCATTTACAGAATCATCAATTTCTGGAATATGATTGAATGGGTGAATTTCGCAATAAACAAACAATTCGCGCAGTCTACGTGCAATTAATTGCGTGTATTGCGAACCGAAATCGAGAATTAAAATTTTTTGACTCATGAATCTATTTACAAAGGTAAATCAATCACACGAAGACATTATAATTTATATACGATTTCTTAAATATTTTCAAGAATTTCTTTCACCATTGCCATGGCGCAATTGTTGGCCCGCTCCATAAATTGGATCCTGTTGCCGAATAGTCTATATTTTCGAACCAAAATTTGATCTACATATTTGACAGCAATAAAAATTGTGCCCACTGGTTTTTTATCAGTTCCTCCGGTAGGACCCGCAATTCCAGTTGTTGCAATTCCTAACTTTGAGTTAAATTTCTCACAAACTCCATTCACCATTGCTCTTGCGGTTTCTTCACTTACTGCGCCAAATTCTAATAAAATTTCATGAGGGACATTCAATTCGGATTCTTTTGCCTCATTGGAATAAGTAATGATAGATCCAGATACTATTTTTGAGATACCTGGGGTTTGAATAAATTGATTCGCGATAAAACCTCCAGTACAACTTTCAGCCGTTGAAAGGGATATGTTTTTTTCTAAAAGTAAACTTGAAATATAGGATACCGGAGAAATATCTGAAGTACAAAAAACATGTGGATGAGTTGCGGTTTGTAATTTCAAAAACCATTCATCTAAAAACCCCGATGAAACAATATTTCCACTCGCGCTCAGTCTTAGTTTTACACAATTAAAGCTTGGCAAGTAGGCCAATTTTAGATTTTCTGGTAACGATGCCTCAAATGGTTCTAATTGTTTGCTGAGCATACTTTCTGGAACCATTAAAGTGATTAAGGTGCGGTGTTCAATTTTAGCCAAATTGAACTTCTCTATAAGTCTAGGAATAGCTTGGTTTTCAATCAAATATTCTACCTCATTTGGAACACCGGGAAGAGAAATGATAATTTTACCATTTTCATTGAAAAGCATTCCAGGCGCAGTGCCGACTTCGTTATGGAGTGTTTCACAACAAGAAGGCAATTCGGCTTGAACCTTGTTTATTTCAAGAAACTCGCGTCCACGACTTTGGAATATTTTGGTTAAATGATCAATTACATTTTTGTCAATTCTCCAACCACATTGAAAGTATTCAACCATTGTTTTTTTTGTGATGTCGTCTTTCGTTGGTCCTAATCCACCCGTAATAATGATTAAATCAACCCTTTGAGATGCACTTTGAAGCATTTCTATTATATCTGATTTTTCATCAGAAATAGCAGTTTTGCGTGAAATTCGAATGCCAATTTCTTCGAATTTCTTAGCCAAATAAACACTGTTGGTGTCTATGGTTTGTCCTATCAATAATTCGTCGCCAATGGTAATAATTTCAGCATTCATACCGCAAATGTACCAAACAAAATCATACTAAAATTATCTGTTTTAAGGAGCATTGGATTTTTCGAATTATGTTTGCGGCAAATGTCAAGTCCCTCAATTGTGATATACACCGATGGTGCTGCCCTTGGAAATCCTGGTCCGGGAGGATACGGAGCCGTTTTAATGTTTGGACCTCATAGGCGTGAACTTTCTGAAGGATTTAGATTAACCACCAATAACAGAATGGAATTATTGGCTGTGATTAAGGCATTGCAATTGATTCAAGATAAATCGCATTCGATTAATATTTATACGGATAGCAAATATGTTTGCGATGCCATTGAGAAAGGGTGGTTAGAAAATTGGCGTAAAAAAGGCTATGCGAAAGTAAAAAACCCCGATTTGTGGCAAATGTTTTACAAAATGAAAACAGAATATAAATTAAAATTTCATTGGGTAAAGGGACATGCGGGTATTCCTGAAAACGAAAGATGCGATTATTTGGCAACCACAGCAGCCAAGGCAAAACCTACGAATATTGATACCTTTTACGAACAACAATCGAAAGAAGATGGCTTGTTATAAAGTGTATTGATCCAATAACTCTTTCGCGTTACTTAAAGCAGCATCTGTTGGATTTGTTCCGCTAAGCATTTGTCCTAAAACAGTAATTC
>CANFVI010000170.1 GCA_947450405.1 Flavobacteriales bacterium | reverse complement strand
GCAATACTTAATCAATCTCAATGACGCAAAAATGACAATCAATCACTTAAATACAAAGTGTTATTACAACCACTATTTACACTTCATTAATCCTTATAATTTGTATCATCTATCATCAAGCATCGAATTCACATTTATGAATTGATCGCCGTAAAATTATTTAAAGGGAATTTGTAAGGTTAAATCTGAGGATTATCGGATTTTTTTACCAATTTTAATTTGTCAGCAATTTGCCTCAAAGTGAGTTTGTTGGTGTTTATCACAAAACTCCTGGCGCCAAAATTGGTTTGGATACTTTCAGGGAAATGTTTTTTAAAATCATTGCTGTCTAAATACAAATCATAGAGCAATACCCGTTGGGGAACGATATTATATTTGTAGAATTTTGAATATGAATCGTTTAACCACGTTCTTCTTTCAAAAAATATACGGGTTGAGAATGGCAAACTGGGTTCAAAATACGAAAAGCCAATACTTCCGCATTCCCTAAAAAAGTGATACCCGTATAATACCGTTTGTATCTTTTCTTTATCGCAAAATTGCTTCAACTTCTTGGCTTCCAATTGGAGTGAATGGTATTGAAAAACCATCACCGGTGAATCTTTGTCTGATCCAAATTTCTCCCCCTTGGTGTCATTCCAGAAAAAATATCCCTTAATCAAAATCAACAAACATACAGTCATATTGAATAAGACAGGATATTTGGTGACAAATTTAAATATAAAATTACTAGCCCTTGAATTAGCAGCCATGAAACCAATGGCAACCGGAATTGCCATAAAATACCTTCCATAACTGTAAAACACATTGTCTCTCCCATCATTTACTTTTTCCATAGACAAACTCACAAATCCAAGAATGAGGATTCCCAACGTGAATAACAATGGATTGAAGATCGATTTTTCTTGTTTCAACAGTACCCAAATTGCACCAAAAATCAACAGAATGCCAAGAACCAAATTCTCTTGAACACCAATGATTTGATTCCATAAGAACTCAATTCGATTTATATTTTCTTTAAAGATCTCCCAACCAAAACTTTTTCGTGGATTGGGATGAATTGAAAATGGCAAATAAGTTTGCTCCAACAAGTGGTATCCTTGGTAAATCAATCCAAACATAACCAAGGCAATAAATCCATTTTTAAGGGTTATATAATTAAAATTATCCAATTTTAAGAAAAGAATGGGCGACATAAATATGGCATTGGGATTAATTAATGTGCCTAAATACATCAAAACAAATGCCCACATATTCGACTTTACTTTGAAAGCTAGCGCTACTATAAATATTCCTTGAACAAAACCCCTAGCCAATAATCCTTGTTGCCAAAAAGCAACTGGGAAACACAATCCAATCAAAAGCGGAATAAGTCCCAAATTCGGGCCCCATTCTTCTCTGCCAATATGATACATCCATATCCATGGAAGCGTTGAAATGACAAAAGTGCTGATTGCAACCGCATAGTAAACAGGAACATGCAGCCAAATTAAAGGCACAGCAAAAAATGCTTCTATTCCTAAATTATAGGCCTGACCGTAAAAAAATGGAGAATAAAATTCGAAATTTGCATAATCTTGGGCCATTTGCCACATAACGCATTGATCGCTGTCAGTGTAATTCCCCGAAAAAACAACAAACATAAATATCCTTAAGGCCACAAAAAAGCCCAAAGAATAGAAATATGTTGGCAGTTTTTTCAAATGGTAAAATTATGCAAGTTGTTCAAAGTGCAATTCCGACAAACAAGATTCGGAATACCCAATGGTGCCCTGCGTTTCAAGTTGATCTAACCTTGCTTTAATTGCAACGTAATTCACAGTTTTTGGAACTTCCATGGCGAAATAACTCTCATTCACGCCTTCATACAAACACTCCATATCGAAAAACTCATCACAAATGGTATTGATATCTACATTTTCATCGAGCATCACCACGTGGATCGTTGAATTCCCTGAGTCTTCCAATGTTTTGCGGTAAATCAAACAGTTTTCATTTTCATCGAATTCAGCGTAAACCACATCTTCTGAAGCCAACAACGGAACATAAAATGGAATGTTATCAAGTTTATAAACCCCGTTTTCAACATCAATGATCGTGGCCCAAAGGGTTTCAACCATGTCTTGTTCAAAAAGTTCACTGTAAAATTGAAAAACAATCTTTACAAAATTACCGTCGGGTTCTTCATCCATTTCGTGCATAAATACAAAGATAAGTGAAGTTGATCAGTCTTTTATAGACAATAACCAATGAAACTCAAGAATAAATAGACATCAACTGATTCACAATCTGTTTGGAATCAATTTTTTGGAGTAAACTTTTACGATTTTGCAATTGCATGATCCTGGTTTCATCCAATGTCAAATGCAACAATTGAGAAGCCAATTCGCGTTCGTCGTTTGGATGGAAATACAAAGCTGCATCTTCGACCAATTCGGTAAAAACTGAGATTCTCGAAACCGCCATGGGCAAACCAATTGCAGCCGCTTCTGCCAACGGGATCCCAAATCCCTCAAAAAAACTAGGATAAACAAATGCCGAAGCATTTTTCATGAGCAATAACATTTGCTCATGGCTTGCGTTTACAATGACTTTTACCCTGTTTTGCAAGTTTAATTGCGCAATTTGATGGTGCACAATTTCTAACATTTCACCAGACAAACCTACCAATTTCAAATTCCATTGGTGCTGATTTTTTGTTAAATCAAATGCCTGTAACAATGTCAAATGATTTTTACGCTTCGTAAAACTAGACGTGTAAATGAAATACTTTTCATCATTTAAAAAATGAGCAGCATTTTCATAATATGAGGCATCAACAGCTTGGTATACCACTTCAATTTTGTTTGATGCTATTTGATAGAACTTTTGAATTTCAGTTGCTGTTGCATTGCTTGTAGCAATAACTTTATCGGCTTTTGCCAATGCAAATTTCGTTTTCAAATGATAGATATTTCTATCTAAAACTGGGTAATAATCTGGAAATTGTTTGAATATAACATCGTGAATGGTCACGATTTTCTTGATATTTTGAGGGACATCAAAAGGCAATTCATTTGATAATCCGTGAAACACATCAAGCTTCTCTTGAATCATTGATTTGCCCATTCCGTAAACCCTCCAAATTTTGGAAAGTCTATTTGGATAAACTATTGACTCAGTGGTGTTTTCTATATTCTTTGAAACAAAGAGTTTAAGTTCCAAATTCGGTTGAAATTGATGCAAATCGGCAATCAAACGCCTTGAATAGTTTCCTAATCCAGAAGAATTTTGGTAAAACCGTTTTGCATCAAATCCAATGCGCATTATACTGCTACGTTAAAATCTCTCAAGGCTTGATTCAAAGAAGTTTTGGTATCGGTACTTTCTTTTCTTTGACCAATAATCAATGCGGCAGGAACATAAAATTCACCACCTGCGAATTCTTTTTTAATACTACCGGGAATAACCACACTTCTCGGTGGAATATATCCTTTTGGCAATTCTTCACCGGTATTTACATCAAATATTTTGGTACTCATGGTTAATGTCAACCCAGCACCCAAAACTGCTTCTCTACCCACATGAACTCCTTCTACAACAATGCATCTGCTTCCAACAAAAGCATCATCTTCAATGATAACAGGTGCAGCTTGAACAGGTTCTAAAACTCCCCCAATACCCACTCCGCCACTCAAATGAACATTTTTGCCAATTTGCGCACAGCTTCCTACTGTTGCCCAAGTG
>CANFVI010000169.1 GCA_947450405.1 Flavobacteriales bacterium | reverse complement strand
TAAACTCGGATTGAAAATATTTGATACATTGCCTCAGAGAGGTATTGTTTATAAAATTGGAATGTGGACTACTTTATTCGGGTGGTTTACTTTTTTTTCATTGGCTGTGTCTATTCCCCTTTGGATAATAGGAGTCATCTTTGATATTTGAACGGATTGATGATCAAATTGTGCATAAATAATATTATTTCATACTTTTGAAAAATGAAAAAACTACATTTATTGAATTGGGCGTTTATCTTTTCTCTTTGTTTCTTCGCTTCCTGTGCAAATTATAAAACTTATCATAATTTTGGTGGCGGATTTAATGTCCCTCAAAATGCAAACACTTTCCGTCATTTGGAATCATCATTGAATAGTATTAACCGTTCATTTCACATAGACAATGGGTCTGTAAATGCTGGCTCAACGACGGGAGAACAGCAACAACAACAACAACAACATGCCGAAGATCGTTTTTTGGATATTAAGCATATTTTAAAAAATAAATTCAAAAGTCAAACTATTGAATCTATCCGTAATCTTTCTGAAAATAGTAACTCAATAAACCAATCTAGTATAGCCAAATCCTTTAGACCGAATTACAAATCAAACTCTGATACAGGTGCAAAAGTGGGAATGTGGATTTTTCGGATTTTGGGTTACCCTATAGCCATTCTTGGCTTTATACTAACAATTGGTGGTATGTCTGATAGCTTATTGGGTGGGGAACCCCTTGTTTATATAGGGTTGGTTATTTTGGTTTTGGGCTTGTTTATGTTATGGCGTGCCTACAAAATTTCTAAACGCCTAAAAAACAATAAATAATCTGTTATAATATCACCCAATATTCGCCAAAAAATAACCAAACGCTTTCGCCAGTTTGGTTATTTTCCAAAAATTAAATAAATTGATTGCGATTGATATATAAAAATACCAAAATAAAGGTATTTTTATTTTTATTTTGGATAATTATTTTCGAATTATGAAAAAAATATTAACGATAATAGTAGCATTCTTGTTTTTTATAATTGGACATGCTCAAACTATGACCTGTAAAGATTTGGTTAAATACAGAGATGTTAACTTATTGGCAATTTTAGACAATGAAACTGCAAAAGCAAAACAAATGCAGCAGAATTTAATGGCCTCAAAACTTGAAATTGAAAAACAAAAGAAAATATTAGAAAAAGCCAAAACTAACGCTGAGGTAAAAATGGCAATTACAGCGATAAAAGGTGCTGCAGATCAGGTGATTTCTATATTTTCTGCCATTAAAGCTGCGAAAGGTGGGCTTAAAATTGCAGTAAATGCAGCTAATGTTGCAGCTGCAATAAGTAAAGGAAAAGGTAGGCTAGACGTACTTATCGCGGATAGTGAAAAAGACGCTTTAGTCAAAGCCATAGAAAATGAAGTAATTGGCGCAATTCCAATAGTTAGTAATATATATTCACTTTATGGTACAATTGATGATCTCAGTAAATTAAATAAAGTGCGATATGATTTGTTAAATGATATTTCAAAAGCCAACGCGAATATTGATAAAGTAAACGCTAAATTGAGCAGTGCATTTATTGGTGTAAAAAGGGTAAATGATTACCAGTATTATATATCAGACTATTTAAATAAAAATTGTTCTGCTAAATAATTTTGTATTCAATATTTCTTTGATTCGTGCATTTTGTGTAGACATTGTTCCCCAACATTCTCCAAAAAATAACCAAATGCTTTCGCCAGTTTGGTTATGTCCCTCAAAATACCAAAACCTATTTTCATGTCGCCGTGGTCTAGCAAATTTGAAAGTTCTAGATAAGTTCTGTGGTTATAGTTCTTCATTAAAGAATGCATCAAAACCGATTCCGATGATGGAATAACAACATCGTCTTTGCCATGGATGATGGCAATAGGACAAGTAATTTTATGGGCGTGTTTTGATACATCTAGGCGGTCTTTCCAAATGTCAAAATCAGGAATTTTTGTCCAAGCGCGCATGATCATGTCCCTCCTGAATTCAGTATTAAATCTTAGCTTCCTATACAATTCAACAGTTTCTGAATCTGTTTGTTCAAGAAGGCCGGGTAATAAGGGAACTTCTCTTCTCAAGCCATTGTCTTCCAGTGCTGTATGAATCAATGCTTCTAATTTGACATTGTTACCAATTTCATATTTTAGAAAGTTTTTCATGAGAATGTGCATCCCATAATCTTCTTTGTTTTTGTCGTTGGTCAATGCAAATTCAATTGTAGTTTCAAAATTGCAAAAGCTACCAATTAGGCACAAAGCGGACACACTATTTTCTGGCATTTCGGCAATTGCCAACGCAGCAATTCCCGCAGTAAAAGACGGTGCAAAAACAGCAGGACGAAATTTATTGGGGTTCAATTCTGGATCATTGGCAATGCGATTTATGACTTCCTTCATTTCATCAATCCCCGATGGATGAATCAATAAATCATCAATGGTTCCAATCTTGGGAGTAATTACCCTGTATCCCAATTTTGCAAAGGTGTTATTTACCACCGCAATGCGTTTGTCTTTATATCCGCTCATTGAAAATCCAGTGAGAGATATGATAAGTCCTTTTTCTTTTTGAGTAGGCGTATTTAAAAGTATAGGTGTTTTGCCATTTGAAAGCGACAATTCACGTTCTTCTCCTAGACTGTAATTTTTCAGCAAAGAAGTATTGATAATAAATTTGAGTCCTGCTAGAAACGACATGAGTTGAGTTTGTTAATCACCTAAAATCACAATGATAGGTGCAATTGTTGCTATTTCCAAGGGGTTTACTGAATGTTAACAATACAATAATCAAAGTAAGATGAGCATGGCAGATTGGGCGTTACAATTCATTCGCAATGAAAATATCGGTAAAGCTACCTTCGCTTAGAACGACCTTTGGATATTGGGTATCCTTAGGTGTAAATAAAATTTCGAAGGTCCCAGAGCATACCTTTCCTGGTCTGTCGAAAATTGTGATCGATATTTTCCCTGTAATGTGATATTTATTTTGTTTTATGCCGTTTGCAATTGCTGGGTCTTTAGTTGCAAAATAAATGCTGGGAAACGCTGATATGTCCGAATCAAATGTATAGCTACCAATTCTTTGTGAATTCACGGGTAAATTTTTAATATTTAATATGCCATCAGAATTATTTCCCCAACCCGCTAAACTAAATGTATCAACTCCGAGTTCATTAAAAGCCAATGTGGTATAGCCTGCAATTTGACGCCAACCACTTTGTGTTGTATCCAAAGGAATTGATGTCCATTGGGTCCCGTTGTATTTGCAAACGATACTTCCTTTTTTTTCTTTTGGTTGATTGTTGCTTGTATTTTCGTTTTTGGAACACGAACTTAATGTAAACAGCAATGCCAAGGTTCCAAATAAAATCAATTTGTTTTTCATCTCTCAAAATTAAATTTTACATGATATTATGAATATTTGCTGATTAGAAATTATTACGGATTTGCCTTAAATGAATCATTTATTTTATTAAAAATTCATAATTCAATACCAAATTTAATTTCAAAGGCAGGCAACTTTTTTTTATAAATTGCATTTTACTCTATATGCGTGAAGTGCAACTATCTGAAATTAGGTTATGCCAAAATAACGACAGCAAAATGGTGGGCGTTGTTTTTCAGCGGTTACATCCTTCCTTGATTAGTTTGTGCTACCGATATTTAGGAAATACCGATGATGCTGAAGATGTTGTGATGGTTTCTTGGATGAAGGTGATTCAAAAAATTAAAGATTTTAAATTTGAACATCCATTGAGTTTCTACAGTTACC
>CANFVI010000168.1 GCA_947450405.1 Flavobacteriales bacterium | reverse complement strand
TATTTTTGCACTCCCTAAACGACGCTCGGGTGGCGGAATAGGTAGACGCGCAGGACTTAAAATCCTGTTGGCAGTAATGTCAGTACGGGTTCGATTCCCGTCCCGAGCACCATGCGGAAATCTCTTTTTCCGATATTAATTCCCCTAATCATTCTTGCATGTGGGAAGTCCTTGCCAAATGGGGCAAGGTATATATCAGACACCGATACCACCTTCTCTGCCGATATTCGTTCAATCTCTGCGAAAATCAATTTAGATCCAGGAAATGCTGAAAATTATTACCTGAGAGGTAATTCATTTTACTTTTCGAACAAATTCAAAGATGCCATTGTTGATTTAAATACAGCAATATCAATTTCACCAAAAAATCCATTATATCATTTACGAATTGGTGAAAGTTACTTGTCGCTAGATTCTGCAAATTATGACGGTGCAAACAAGCATTTGAATGAAGCAATTCAATTAAATCCAAAATACGATGAAGCCATATTTCTGTTGGCTAAATTGAACGTGGCGCGTCAACAATATGATGAAGCGGAGAAATTGTTAAATCGCATCGTTGAAATGCCAGATTATAAAGAAAAAGTACTTATTCTTAAATCTGTAGCATTAAAAGAACAAAAAGACACGATCAAAGCCATTCAAATTATCGATAAAGTGTTGGTGCTTAATCCCAATAACTTCGATGCAACTATGCAAAAGGCAATGTTTATTCTTGAAAAAGATCCGAATATGGCCCTGAAATATATTGACAAAGCCATTGTTTTAAATGAATTTAGCGATGAAGCAATTTATACCAAAGGATTGCTCATGCAGCGAATGGGTAATTATAAAGATGCAGTAAAACTTTATGAAAAAGTAAATAAAATCAACCCTTTTCATGTGTTGGCATATTACAATAGGGCTGTGGTTGAGAATTTATTTGAAAACTACGATGATGTAATTAAATACTGCGATAAATGTACTGAATTGAATCCAACCTTCGAAAAAGCATATACATTAAGAGGTTATGCTTTTATGTTGAAACACAACAACAACGATGCTGTTGATAATTTCAATAAAGCATTGAAATTGAATCCCAATTCATCAATAACAAAAGAATATTTGAATCAGATTAAAAAATAATAGATTTCAAAACAACATAAAAAAAAGGCCCGATTTGGGCCTTTTTTATTTTATATAATTAAATAGTATCTAAATTTATTTAGCTAAACTTAATCTCCAAGTGATTTCATCGCCTTGGTTGTTTATCCATCTTCTTCTTAGAACCATGTTAGTACCAGAGATGTTTTCAATTACCCAATCATAATTCATGAAATTTACATTTTTACCAGCAGGGTCAGACATGTACCATGAAGCATCTACAGGTGTAGACGTTGGGTCACATTTGTTTGCACCTGGATTCCAATTGTATGAAGTAGTTGTTGTAAAAGTAAAAATATCGTCTTTGTCACAAGCATTGTATGTTTCTTGAACGCCACTTTTTCCTGAACTATCGGTAAATGAAATACCTCTCCAAGAGTGCATTTGGAAAATTTGTTGGTTGGTTTTACCTGTAATGTCGTTCGAGTCAGCTGTTGTACTGTCTTTTGTGCATGAAGCAATAAATCCTACTGCCACTAGCGCTAATCCTAAAAATACTTTTCTCATATTGTTAATTTCAAATATATATAATAATTAAAGTAAATTCAAAGTTTCTATAAAAACTTGAATCAATTTTTTGAAGACAAAGTTAATTGCCTTGGCGCAAATCATTAATCACTTCTGCTGCCATTTGCAATCCAAATAGGGCTGGCATGAAAGAAATAGTTCCGTAAAATGACTTCTTGAAATTTGAGCCATCAGTCAATCTTAAACTTTGTTTATGTAGTGGACCATGATTAAAAACCGTTTTAAAACCACTGTAAATCTTATGTTTGTGCAATCTTTTCCTAACTATTTTTGCAAAAGGACAATTATATGTCTTTGAAATATCTACAACTTTGACTGCACTCGCATCCGTTTTTCCTCCAGCACCCATACTGCTAATAAATCGTTGATTTTCTTCTACGCAAGTAATTATCAAAAATAATTTTGGGGAAACAGAATCAATACAATCCATAACATAATCGAATTTGTTATTTCTAATGAGGGATATTGTGTCGTCTGGACGTTGAAATTTATCAATTACTGTAAGATCTAAGTTTGGATTGATGTCCAATAATCTATTTGCCATTACCTCAGCTTTGCCTAAACCAACAGTTGAAGTAAGTGCGGGTAATTGTCTGTTTTTATTCGTATTATCAACAATATCTCCATCAATAATGGTCATTTTTCCTACTCCCGCTCTGCAAATAAACTCTGCAGCAAAACTTCCAACACCGCCAAGTCCAACAACCAAAACATTGGAATTAATTAACTTTCCCAATTGATCTTCACCTAATAGAAGTTCAGTTCTTTCTAGCCATGAAAAATCTGCCATGACTGCAAAAATAATGTCAGATTTTCATAGTTTTGTTCATAATATTCTATTTTTTCCTTAACATTGATTCGTGAATTACTTAAGCTCCCGAATTTTATTATTCCTCACATTATTTTCACTCAGTTTAAAAGCGCAAATTTCAAACAGTGAAAATCCTATTCATTCTCCTGTGCTTTCTCCTTCAGCCAAACTTGTATTTAAAACAAATTCAAGTTTCAATCAATTGTTCCCTTTATCAAACAATCAAAAATATTTCGCTATTGCTCAACTAAATGTAGGTTTGGAATTAAGTGATATCTCTGATTTGTCGTCAAATGTAGTTTCAGCCTATGGTGATATTGTTCATTTGAACCTTTCAAAAATTGAATTGCAGTCAATTTCCCTCGATACCAGATTTAAATACATCGATGTTGCAAGTAGGTTTAATGCGCCAAGGTTTCAAAATGACAAGTCTAGACTATACTCCCATGTGCCCGAAGCTCAGGTTTTATTGGGTTCCCAATCAACTAACGCAATAAAAGGGAAGGGGGTTTTGGTTGGAATTGTAGATATTGGATTTCAATTAGACCATCCAACATTTTATGATGGAAATGGAAACCAATATCGTGTTTTGAGATTTTGGCAACAGAACGGAATTACCGGTAAAAGTCCGGGAAATTATGGTTACGGAAGATTATTGTCAAATCAGGCATCTATTTTGTCTGAACTCGATGAAGATGGAACTCACGGCACCCATGTAGCAGGAATTTCAGCCGGTTCGGGTTTTCAATCACCAAATAACATGTATCAAGGTATGGCTCCTGAAGCCAATTTGGCGTTTGTTTCAATCAAATATGCCAATGATTCGTTAGGAGGAAGTGCAAAAGGAGATTATTTGGTGGCAAATTCAACCATTTTAGATGGATTCGATTACTTAATTAAATACGCAGATTCTGTAAAGATGCCGGTAAGCTGTAATTTGAGTTGGGGTATGCATACTGGACCGCATGATGGCACGTCATTGTTCGATTTGGCAGTAAAGAACATTGTAAATCAAAAGAGCAAATGGGGCACAAAACCCTACGGCAGAGCCATTGTTGGCGCTAATGGAAATGACGGAAGAAATAATATGCACTTGGGTTTATCGCTAAATAGCGATACTTTTCATACAATTGCAATGGATAGAAGCAGAACAAGTTATAAAGATGAGAATATATATTGTGACTTTTGGGCTGAAACTGGTTCTAAATTGAAAATTCAAGTGAGTTTGGTTGATTCTAACAATCAAGAAATTGTAAGTTCAGGATTTGTTGATTTTCATCAGAACAATGTATTGAGTAATAATC
>CANFVI010000167.1 GCA_947450405.1 Flavobacteriales bacterium | reverse complement strand
TTCAACAAGTTTGGATTATTAAAATAAATTGCACACTGTAATTTATTCTTCTGGCGAATTCTATGATAAGAAGCAAATAAATTTACAACAAAAACAACCTTGCAACTCTACTTCAAAAATATCGTTAAAAATAAAAATCCGTTCGGCAGCCCGATGATTGGCAGAGATTTTTCGAGTGCAAATTATAGGTTTGGGTTTAATGGGCAAGAGAAAGACAATGAAATTTACGGCAACGGAAATGCTAATACTGCAACCTTTTGGGAATATGATACAAGGTTAGCAGAGAGATGGAATCCAGATCCAAAAAGTCAAACTGTTCCGAACTTTAGCCCATATGCCACTTTCAACAATAACCCGATATTATTTACTGATAAAAATGGGGATATTGGTGAAATTTCAATTGTTAATGGCAAGGCAATAATTAGGTCTCACATGGTTTATTATGGTGGTGCAGCCAATGAAAAATTAGCAAAAACCGCAACCGAAAATATCCAAACTCAATGGAATGTGTCAGGTGGAAAGGTAATGTTTAACGGAAAAGAATATCCTGCCGTTTTCAAACTAACATATGAAGTAACAACGGTTGAAAATGCGAAAGCTAAAATGGAAGTTAATGAGAATAAATCTGACGCAACGAATACAAAACCTCTTGACCCCTCATTGAATTTTGTAAGAATAGAATCGAAGGATTGTTTGCCACAAGATTCCAAAAATACTATGACTGGAGCAAATGGAAGTACAGGTGGTGATAACTCATTTTTCTTCATTTCAGAAGATATTCAACCTGGAAATACATCACAAGCCCATGAGTATGGTCATGGGCTCGGATTAACCCATGAAGGAGGTGCAAAAGCAACTACTTATCATGGAGTACCTCACATAATGGTTACGACTGTAAATGCTGTCGATAAAGAGTATACAAGGGATGGGCAGCCAGGTGTATTAATAGATTCAAAACATGTAGATAGTAAACATTTATTAAATCAAAATTGTAGAACTGTTACACAAAAGAATTTAAGTGAGCTCAAAATAACTCCTTTGAAAAATGGATTGCAAAAAGGAACTGTTGGAGGTTCTTCTAATTTACTTTTTGATCCAAATGGGAAAACGAACAAACAAAATAAAGAAGATGCTACTAAAAACAAAACAAATCAAACCCATTAATTATGAGGATGTTTTATTTAATCCTGTTTTTAACAATTTTTGCTTCTTGTTTGAGTATTAAGAGAATTAAACAACAAAAACAGCTATTGAACATAAAGAACTTTTGGAAAAAAGAAAAAATATGTTGTGGTATTTATTTTAAAGAAGACAAAAATTCGAGAGATTCATTCGCTTATGTGATGATTAAAAAAAATACTCTTCAGGGATTAACTTCTTCACAAGTATTATTTTATCTTGGAGAACCTGATTATAAATCATCGGTAAAAGAGAACGGAGATACGACTTTGTATTTCACGTATTTTACAGTTGCACAAGAAGTAGATACTGCAAAATGTAAATGTCTTATAACTACAAGAAGTTTTGATATTTCGTTTGATAAGAATTATAAATATATTGACTGTAGAGTGATTGAGGAATAATAAGCCATATAATGGGCAAACCAACAACTGTTCTGATAACGCAAAAATAGGTGTTGAGGCAACAGGAACAAAAGTTGACGCACAAGAACTTATTGCTACTGGGCAATCTGCAAACACCCCCAATAGTTTGTTCAAAGCAACTGGAAAATTACCTAACGCAACAGTATTAAAAGACCCTGGCAAAGCAGTCAATAATGGATTCATTGAAGGCGCAAAAGGAGGGGTAATTGGGAAAGCAGCTCAAAGTTATGAAGGAGGTCAAGCATCTCCTCCTCGTGAATCAACAAAGAAAAAATAAACTAATGAAAAAATCAATTGTTTCTTTAGTCTTAATTTTTGGTGGTTCAATTATTTTAGGGTGTAACTCTAACAATAATTCAGTAAAAAAAATAAAATTAATTATAGACCCAAACAAAAGGGAAAATAAATATAGAGTAGTTTACTACAATGATAAGGATTCTATTCAAGAGTTTATGAAAAAATTCAACAATAAAAATGAAGAACTTTTTAAATTTTATCCAAGATATTCTATTGAGATTTTTTATGAAAATAAAGTTGATAAATTTTTGGGTAATGCAAATCACATAAAAGATGAAAAAGGAAATACATATAAACTGCTAACCAAAAGTTGGGAAATATTCAACTATTAGTAGAATAGCTGCCGAACGGTACGGTTTTTAGGGCGATATTTTGAGGGATTATTACCATTCTTTTACAATACTATAATCAGCAACAATATTTGCAGGAAGAAATTTACTCGTATAATCATAGGAAAGTTTTAAGTACACCTTTTTCACTTTAGTTAGAGAATCAAATTTTGTACACATCGGAATGATAACATTTACAAACTTTCCTTCAAGTGAAGTAGTATCATATTCTATTACCCATGTTGACTTATTTGGCATTCCATATCTATCAACAAATTTCCTTAAAGTCTTCATGTCAAAATTTAACCCACTTGAATAATCAGTATATATATTTTTGTGAAGCATCTTTCTTTGATTAGTTGTGTCAAAGGCAAGACCTAACTTAATAAATTTTTCAGAAGTTTTAATAAACTGATTGTTCTGTTTATTTTGCTTGTCTTTCCTACTAACAAAGCATCCAGATAAAGCAAAAATAAATACTGCTGCAAAAAATAGCTTCATTTAAATTGATTTTTTCAATGTTGGTTTGATGACGAATTACTTTGATTGGTATTATCTTGTGAAGCTGACTTTACTGTTGCAGCGGCATCATCTCTCGTTTTTTGTGTTTCTGGTCGAATTTCAATACCCGAATCTTTCATTACCTTAATACCTGCATCCATTACCTTTAACGCATATTCGGCAGATGCTTTAACATCTTTTTTATCGCCAGTCTTCTTATATTCAGGTGCTGCGCCATCTAAAATAAAATTAGTTAAATCTGCTTTGGCTTTCCCAGCCTTTAAATCTGATGGGACATTTTGAGACCCATTAATTGTTTTGATAGCCTCCTCTGTTTTAGCTCTATCATGTCGTTCTTTAATTACAGCATCCCACACTTTGATATTTGAAAAATTTTTAGCTGTCTTTGCAACTTCTACTACACCTTGAGCAACTGTTGAAGAATTATCGACATTCATTGAGGAGGTTGGCTTTACACCTAATGTTGAGAAATTATTTCCTTTATTTGTCGCAGAAGGCTCCATACCCCCACCACCGTCATCTTTTGCATCCAATTCATCCCATTCTGGTACAGGCAACGCCCCAATTGACGGGTCATGCTTCTCATCTCCTGTATTACCATTAATTCCTGAACAACCATTGTTATATTTATAATAACAACCACCGTCAGCTGCTGGAGGTACATTATGGCATACAGTTTCAACGACATAGTTGTCTTTTTTTTGAATTTGGTAATCATTACCAACCTTAATAATCGTATTTACAACTTCATGACCTAAATGATACATCGAAGATGTGGTTGGTAATAATTCAAGCCCTTCCAAATCAATACCTAAAATTGGTTTGTTTTCAGCAAAAGAATAATTACCATTCCAAGGGTAGGTTTTATATAATGGGTCAACTGATAAAAACTTTCCTAACCTTGAATCATAAATTCTAAACTTAAATTCAAGGCTGTTTCCATTGCCTTTTATTTCGTTATCTTTTTCCTGTCCATTAAACCCAAACCTGTAATTTCCACTCGAAAAATCTCTACCAATCATCGGACTGCCGAACG
>CANFVI010000166.1 GCA_947450405.1 Flavobacteriales bacterium | reverse complement strand
GTACCTTCAATGATGGTTCCTCCAGGTTTCAAAGCGCCAGATTTCTCGGCATCTTCAATCATTTTCAAGGCCATTCTATCTTTGATCGAATTTCCTGGATTGGTAGTTTCAACCTTAGCCAAAACAGTACAAGGTAAATCTTTGGTTATTTTATTGATTTTTACCAAAGGAGTGTTACCAATTGTATGGAGAATATTCTCGAAATATTTCATTAATTATTTTTTAAAGCAAATTGAATTTGTGCCAAATGATGTGGACCATGCCAAGCATATAATACAATCAATTGACTCAAAGATAAATGTCGTTTTGAACCTGTATGATAAACCGATTTTGCCAAATGTTCAGTTGGATTTTTGAGACATTCAAGTAAAAATAAACTCCAACGCTGATGAACTCCCAACAAAATCATAAAGCTCGCTTCGTGGTGAAACGAATAATCTATTTGATCAGCCCATTTGTTTTCATCATAAGGATGAATTTCGGTGGTATCTTGAGAAACCACATGTTTGGTTCTAATAAAAGCAACCATATGTGAATCAGCCAAATGGTGAATGATTTCTTTAATTGTCCAAGATCCTTCTCTGTATGTTTTATTTAAGTCTTCTTCGGTTAAAGAAGGCAAAATTTTAGCCAATTGATTGGGGAATTCTTTGATCGCAATTACGCTTTGCAAAAGTTCTTCAATTGAAATATCCCTATCCCAATCGAATTTGTCAGCCACATAAACAGGTTTATCCATGGCTTAGTTAATTAAATCAAATCCTGTATATTTTCTAAGAACCTCAGGAACTACAATTCCCTCAGGAGTTTGATTTGCTTCTAACAAAGCAGCTACAATTCTTGGCAAAGCCAGAGCACTGCCATTTAAGCTATGTGCCAATTCTGTTTTACCTTCAGCATTTTTATATCTGCATTTCAACCTGTTGGTTTGGAATGTTTCAAAGTTGCTTACAGATGAACATTCAAGCCACATTTCTTGGGCTGGTGACCAAACTTCCATATCATAGGTTTTGGCACTTGTAAAGCCCATATCGCCACCACAAAGCAATAAAACACGGTAGTGCAAACCTAATTTCTGTAACAAGCTTTGAACATAGTTTTGCATACTTTCCAAAACCTCGTATGAGTTTTCTGGTTTTACAATTTGCACAATTTCAACCTTATCAAATTGATGCAATCTGTTTAACCCTCTTACATGCGCACCATAACTTCCAGCTTCTCTTCTAAAACATGGAGTATAAGCACAGTTTTTGATAGGCAATTGAGATTCATTCAATATTACATTTCGGTAAATATTTGTAACCGGTACCTCAGCTGTTGGAATTAAATACAAATCATCAATCGTAGAATGATACATCTGTCCTTCTTTATCAGGCAATTGACCTGTTCCATAACCGCTGTCAGAATTCACCATCAAAGGCGGTTGAATTTCCATATAACCTTGACTACCCGCTTCATTCAAGAAGAACTGAATCAAAGCACGTTGAAAAATTGCACCTTTGCCTTTGTAAACAGGAAAACCAGCACCTGTAATTTTAACACCCAATTCAAAATCGATGATGTCGTATTTTGCAGCCAACTCCCAATGAGGCAATGCCCCTTCATGCAAATTCACTTTATCGCCATAAATAGATGAAACAAAATTATCATTCGCATCTTTTCCTTTAGGCACAGAAACGTTAGGCGTATTTGGCAAGGTTACCAATACGTTTTTAAGCTCCGTTTCTTTTTCTTCAACTATAATTTCGAGGGATTTTAGCTCTTCCTTTAATCTTACCGATTCTTTACGAATGGCTTCGGCTTCCTCTTTTTTACCTTCTTTAAATAAGGAACCCACTTGCGCCGACAACTGATTGCCAAGTGCTTGATTTTGTTCCATATTGGTTCTAGCCTGACGAGCTTGCTCGTCGATGCTCAATATTTCGTTGATTGTAGCAGTTGCATCAAAGCCCCTAATTGCTAACCTAGAGATGATTTCATCTTTATTTTGTCGAATATTTGAGATTAATAACATAATTACTGCAAAATTGCCAAAAAAAATCGGTTGTTTTATGATTAATTTAATTGTTTTTTAACAAACTTGTTTTTAATTGCGATTTATTATCAATTAAATTATGAAAAACTTTATTTATTCATCAATCATTGCTTTAATTTTAGCATGTACGCCGACTTTAAAAGCGCAAGTAGCTGACGACATTTTAGGAAATTGGTTAAACCAAGAAGGAACTGCGAAAATTCATATTTTCAAAGCATCGAATGGCAAATTCAAAGGCAAATATTTTGGTAAAATTTATTGGCTAAAAGAACCTACAAAAAATGGCAAACCAAAAGTAGACGAGAAAAACCCAGATGCATCAAAGAGAAATGTTGAAATAAATGGTCTCATCCTGTTAAACAATTTTGAATTTGACGCCGATGATAAGGAATGGGAAAATGGCACGATTTACGACCCAAAAAATGGTAAAACATATAGCTGCAATATTACCCTAGTTGGCGACAAACTCAATGTTAGAGGATATGTGGGAATTTCAATGATTGGTAGAACCGCAATTTGGACAAAAGCCAACTAAGTTCAACTACAAGTTTTATATCACCCTTTACTTGATACGCCAATTTTATTGGCGTATTTTTTTGCATATTCAATTGCAAATTCGATTTCATTTGGAACACTTCCATCAAGTATTGCTTCTCTAACTGCATCTTTGATCATTCCAATGTGTTTGGGATTTTTAATCTCAAACAATTCCATTATATGATTTCCAGTAAATACTGGCTGCCAATTGCGCAATTCATCTTTGGCCAACACATCTTCGATTTTCTGAGATACCAATGCCAAATTCTTAATATGTTTGGCAACTTTTTGTTCGTTTTTACTCGTAATGTCTGCCGTACATAAAATCATCAAATCTTGAATATCCTCGCCCGCTTCAAAAATCAATCTGCGAACAGCACTGTCTGTTACAATTTCCTTCGATAAAACAATTGGACGTAAATGCATCAACACCAATTTCTCAACATAGCGCATTTTTTCATCTAGGGGAAGTCTCAAACGTTTGAAAATTCCTTTCACCATTCTCGAACCTCTGTCTTCGTGACCATGGAACGTCCATCCTACTTTTTGATCAAACCTTTTGGTAGGCGGTTTGGCAATATCATGCAAAATGGCAGCCCAGCGTAACCATAAGTTATCGGATAGTGCACAAGTTTGATCTAGAACTTGCAAAGTATGATAAAAATTGTCTTTATGGCTTTTACCATTGATGGTTTCAACCCCATGTAATGCCACAAATTCTGGAAAGAATCGCACGAGCAATCCTGTTTTAAACATAATATCAAACGCAATACTGGGTTTGTCTCCCATTATCATTGCATTGATTTCATCGGTAACCCTTTCCTGTGAAACGATATCTATTCTATGTGCATTTTCGCAAATTGAAACGTATGTTTTTGCTTCAATTTTGAATCCCAATCTTGCTGAAAACCTTATGGCTCTCAACATTCTCAATGGATCATCACTGAAAGTGATATCGGGATCGTTAGGTGTTTTTATAATGCCATCTTGAATGTCTTGTACCCCATTAAAAGGATCATACAATTCACCAAAATTATGTTTATTCAGAGACAAATAAAGAGAGTTTATGGTAAAGTCTCTCCTATTTTGATCGTCAATTAAACTACCATCTTCAACGATGGGTTTGCGAGATTCTTTTCGGTAACTTTCTTTTCTTGCACCTATAATTTCAATGATAAATTCATTGTATTTGATTTGTGCAGTTCCGAAATTTTTAAACAGCGCAATATGTTTATCC
>CANFVI010000165.1 GCA_947450405.1 Flavobacteriales bacterium | reverse complement strand
GTCGATGGGTGCGCGTCACACCAAGACACATCACACATATTTCAAAAATTTATTTTAGAAAGTACTTGCAAAATTAAATAATATCCTTAATTTTGCACCCACGTTTGAAACGAGGCACACGCTGAGAATCAAGCAAAACAAGATTCCGTAGCTCAGTTGGTAGAGCAATACACTTTTAATGTATGGGTCCTGGGTTCGAGTCCCAGCGGGATCACTTCAAAAGCCTCACAGAAATGTGAGGCTTTTTTGTTGTTGGTGCAGGTGGGAAATTGTGATAATTGCGAATATTATACGAACTTTTTTTGAAGGGCCTTTCCAAATTCGTATCGTAGAAATTATTTTTGGTTTTTCTAAATTAGAAAATGAACCAAAAATGAATTAACCGGTATGGATATTAATGCTATTAAAATTGAAAATAAAATTTACTATTTGCGAGGGTTAAATGTAATGTTAGATAGCGATTTAGCTGAGCTTTATCAAATGGATACCAAACGAATCAATGAACAAGTAAAGCGGAATCAAAAACGTTTCCCTGATAATTTTATGTTTCAAGTAAATTATGAAGAATGGGAATATTTGAAGTCGCAATTTGCGACTTCATTTAATAAACATGGTGGTCGAAGGAAAATCCCTTATGTATTCACAGAGCAGGGTGTTGCGATGCTTTCTGCCGTTTTAAATAGTGAAATTGCAATTCAAGTGAGTATTCAAATTATTCAAACATTTATTGCCATGCGCAGAACTTTGGGAAATCTTACTGGTATAATTCAACGGTTGGATGACTTAGAAATAAGACAATTGAAAACAGATGGAAAGCTTGAGAAAATTTTTAATGCATTGGAAATTGATATTCAACCCAAACAAGGTGTTTTTTTTGAAGGACAATTATTTGATGCTCATGTGTTTGTTAGTAATATTGTTAAGCAAGCTAAAAAAAGTTTGGTTATAATTGATAACTATGTGGATGAGAATACCTTGTTGTTATTGAGTAAGCGAAAACTTGGTGTAACCTGTATGATTTATACTCGATTAAACGCTGTTATTTATCGAGATTTAGAAAAACATAATAAACAATATCAAAAAATAAATCTAAATGAAAATACCGGCAGCCACGATCGATTTATTATTATTGACAACATTTTACTTTATCATTTTGGAGCATCGTTAAAAGATTTGGGTAATAAATGTTTTGCATTTAGTCGCATGGATTCATTATTAATGGATATCAAATCAAAATTATTATAGTCATGATGATTTTATAATTCTCATTTAAAAACAAAAGAATTCTCCTTTGGTTGTTATGCGTGATGGCAAGATTGTTAAAATCATGGCTGAAGATTTTTATAAAGATGCTGTAAAAAAAGACAATTTAACATACCTTAGTCATGAAGTTATGAACCTAAAAGAAATTCCATTCGCAAAATTACTTGCTGTTTCAGATAGTACTTCTGGGTTTTTATTTGAATTATCCGATAATGAAAAGTATACTAATCATTTAGGAACAGTGGCTGCCGCTGCGCAATTTTCTTTGGCAGAGTTCGCCTCGGGACAATGGCTGATTCATGCTTTTCCAGAGTACGCAACACAAGTGATTCCTGTTTTGCGCAAATCGGAAGTTAAATTCAGAAAACCAGCCATAGGAAGGGTTCGCGCTCGTGCCATTGTAAATGAAGATACCCGTGATCTATTTATCACAGAACTTACACAACGTAAACGTGCTTTGGTTACAATTGTAATTGAATTGGTGAATGATGATTTGGAAATTGTCATGAGCGGAACTTACGAATGGTTTATTCAGCTAAAGAATTCATAAGGCTTTTTATTCTTAGAATTGGATATTGAGAAATATGCAATGAATATATTGCTTTATTAAACTTTTTAGGAAATGGATTTTAGAAATTAACAGAAACTATTCCAGTTTTTCCTGCTTCTAAACTTACAGTTCCTTGCGATTCAATGGGTATTCCTGGAGTACTTTTGGAAACTAAATAATACCATGTTTGAGGTTTTACATCAGAAATTATTATTTCTTGGTGGGGATTATTTGAAATTTTAGTCATTTCAAATATCCTTTGATTTAAGTGGTAAAGATCTATCGCAAAACTAATGGTTACTTTTTGACCAACAACAGCTGATGGAGTTCCCGCAAATTGAATTTTTATGGTTCCTGTTGTAGGTGTTTTCTCACATGAACTAAATAAAATCACTGTCATTGTAAAGAACAACAGGATGGTTTTTATGTTTTTAGGTAATTTTATTTTCATTTGGTTTTGTTTACTTGAGATTAATCTCAGTTCAAATATAATCTTGATTAATTAATAATCCAAAAGCGTGAATATGTCCCTCCAAACAATTTCAGTTTTAAATAGCTAGTATTTTTTTAAATTATTGATATATTTGTTTAAGCGTATTTTGAAAAAACTGATTTCCATATTTACTCTGTTGTTTTTTATCACAACCAACAACTTGAAGGCTCAAGATAGTTTGCAGTGTGGATTTAACCGTGATTTTTTTAGTCCTGCTTACATCAACTGGTATCAACAAGCCGTTTTAGAATCGAGTAAACCTGTTCAAAATAAAAGGAGCAAAGTATTTAGAGACACTGAGTTTATCATCCCTGTTGTTTTTCATTTGATCTATCCCCAAAGCAATGGAATAGATAATTCCATCATCGGTAAAATCATGAATGAAATAAATGCGGATTTTATGCGCTTGAATGCTGATTCTATTAAACTTAGATCTAAATTTAAAAGTAGGGCAGGCAATGCCCGCATACGCTTTGTTTTGGTCAACCAAGATCCAACGGGACTGCCAAGCAATGGTTATACTATTCGCTTCAGTTTTAACTCTTTCGGGTTCGAACTGAATCAGCCAATAAACACTTGGCAAACAATGAAGTTTAAGTCTAGCGGTGGAACTGATGCTTGGAATCCGAAAAAATACTTGAATATTTGGGTTTGCAACTTAGCATCCCCCACGAGTGGTAAGACATATTTGGCTGGTTTTGCAACGCCACCAAAATATGCACCTCGTTGGGATCCAAAATATTATGCGGATAGTTTAATCGATGGAATTGTATTAAATCGATATACCTTTTCCAATTCTTCACGTTCGTCGGTATTGACGCATGAAATTGGTCATTATTTAGGTTTGAGACATGTTTCAGGAGATCCTCCAACTAATTTCTTTGATAGTTCTTCAAAATGCATTTATGATGATTCTATTTTTGATACGCCTAGGGTATTGCATCAAAATGTTTTCACTTGTGATACTACTATTAATTCTTGTATTGAACCCGTAAACGATTTTCCTGATATGCTTGAAAATTTCATGGATTACACAGGCGATAATTGTAGAATTTCTTTTACCAAACAACAAGTTAATTTAATGAGGTATTGTTTGAACACGTTAAGGCCTCAATTAGCTAATATAGAAATTAAATCAATTGTGAAACCTGATTTATTTTTGGTGGACATTTATCCCAATCCCAGTAAAGGAAGTCTTAACATTGATTTTAAAGATTCATTTTCGAATAATTTCTCATTAGTAATTCACGATTACATAGGTCGAAAAGTATTAGAATCGCGAATTTTAGAGCCAAAATCACTTGTAAATATTGAATGCTTATCGAGTGGCTTGTATTCCATTGCAATAACCAATGACAAATCTGAAATTCTTTATCGAAAGTCAATTTTCAAAGATTGAGGCTTTTTTTACTCAATTCCGTAATCTATTGATTGTAATTTTTTTGTCATGAATATATCAATTTGTGTGACTTTTTGATTAAAATCCGTTTCTTGCAATCAGTTATTGGAAATCAATAATTTAAATTGAAAAAGTTATGGAAAACAAATT
>CANFVI010000164.1 GCA_947450405.1 Flavobacteriales bacterium | reverse complement strand
TACTTTATTCAAAATTTAGATGCCCCCAATAATATTCTTTATGGGGTTTTCCCATTTGGAGAAGCATTTGTAGTATTGGATTCTAACAAAGGGAAAGTCTTTGATACTTTGGGGAATTTACTGGCTTCAGTGAGTATTTTAAATGCCAAGAAATTAATTGATTTGGTATACGACGATAGCCTTAAGGCAATATTTTCAACCGATGTTGAATGTGGAGTTATTTATAAAACCACTTTCGGTGCAGCACCGAACTTCACACCATCTACTTCTGTTTGGGTAAGCGGGATTTCTCGTCCCTCAAATTTGATTTTACAAAAGAAGAAAAATAGAATTTTATTGGTTCAAGATACGGCGTTCAGCGATTTGTTGGCCATTGATTTAACATCGGCAGCTGTGAGTGTGTTGCGTTCAACCGGTTTGAGTAATTTATCGGGGTTGGCAGAAGATGCAGAAGGCAATATTTACATCAGCAGTCAATACGAGAAGAATATTTATCAGTGGAATAAGTATTTGACCGGAAGTCCCAAAAGGGTAGTTGCAGAGCCCAAGCCCGGAGATATTTTTGTGAATGCAGCAAAAGATGAATGGGTATATTGTTGCATAATTTGCGGAAATGTGTACATCGCTAAATTGCATACTTTTGGTCCAGCCATTGAAATGTATGCTTGTGCCGGAGATTCGGTTGACATATATAAAAATACGTTAATTAAATGCTTGGGGACATTCAATAGCAACAATCAGTTTGTGTTAGAGCTGAGTTCACCTTCTGGTAATTTTGATACGACTACAGTATTGTCTGTATCAAACGATACATTGCAACCTTTTTATTTGAGGGTGAAAATTCCAACCAAAACACCTGGTGGGAATAAGTATAAATTCCGTTTTAGAACTACAAATCCTGCCATTAATGGATTCGCTGAGGTTGCCAAGATCGGGGCCCCGAATGATCAACAGTTCGATTTTGATAGCATGCCATTTTGTGGACATGGTGAAGAATATTTGGTACCCAAAGACACCATGAATGTATCGTTGTATTGGAATCCGCTAACAAAACTTGATTCTACCATTAGGAGGTATGCGGTTTCGAAAAAAGGGGAGTGGGTAGTTTTGAATACCAAAAACGTGGGTGGTTGTATGTCAACCGACAGTGTTTATACCTATCCGCTTTTTGAGGGACGTCCACACTTGAAATTGAAATCCGACAGTATTTTGTATTGTAGCAATTTGCCTAAAAATGCCAGGTATTTCCTATGGTTGAAAAATGGGGTGTACTTGAAAGATACTTCTCATGAATTGATTATCAGAGACAGTGGTTACTACCAATTGATATTTGTGGCCAAAGGCCAAACGGATTGCGATTACGTTTCAGATTCATTGTATACGAAGTATGTTCCAAAAGCGAATTCTTGCATTTGGAATTTTAATCAGCCCAAATTACAGGTTTTCCCTAACCCAGTGAATGACAATTTGAATATCTGTTCTAGTAAAAATTTAACAAGTGTGAAAGTTTTTAACCCAATTGGGGGACTTGTAAAAAAAGTGATTTGCAATGATATTCAATTTCAATTGAATGTTAAAGATTTGCCTGTTGGGATGTATGTCATTGAAGGACTTGATGAATCTGGAAAGTTATGTAGGGTTCAATTTCAAAAGGTTGATTAAATAATCAATAAAAAGTAGTTAATTCGTATTCAATGAAGGCAAAATTTTCAATTTCTGATTTATTGAAAGATAGTAAAGTCGCGCTTCAGCGATTCGGAATTCCAATTGGTTTTGCTACGTTAGGGGCAGGGATTGCCATGGCAATATTCAAAGACAATTCAAACATGTCACCTCAAAACGAGAGTTTGTTGCTCGTTTTGGGAATGGGTATTTCAATGTTTATTGCAATTCGATTATATATTGAAAACAATAAACGTCCTCTCATTTTTAATGTTGGATTGCATGCCTTGGCAATTGCATTTTTAGTATTTGTTTATTTCCAAATTTTAGAGGCGAAAATGTTTGGAATTGGGAATGAAGTTTTAATAACCTTTCGTTTTGCAATCATGTGTCATTTGATGGTTGCTTTCTTGCCGTTTATTGGAAAAAATAAGAACATTGCATTTTGGCATTATAATCGATTGTTATTTACGCGTATTCTATTAACAGGAATATTTATTGTAACGATATATGCGGGTTTGGCGGCAGCTTTAGGCGCGTTAAATGCATTGTTCGGAGTGAAAATTGAAGCAAAAATTTATTTTTATTTATGGACGATTTTATTTGGGCCAGTCAGTGTGACCTTTTTTACTGCGGGAATTCCTAAAGATTTGGTTGGATTAGAGGATCATAGTGAATACTCTAACGTACAAAGAATTTTTGTACAGTTTGTGTTAATTCCCTTGGTGCTGCTTTACTTAGTTATTCTATATAGTTATTTTGGAAAAATACTCATTCAAACACAACTTCCAAAAGGATATCTCACTTATCTGGTGAATGGTATGTTGGCCTTGGGGATTTTTGCTTACTTATTGGGTTATCCATACCAATTTATTAGCCGAAATAAATTGATTCAACTGTATACGAAGTATTTCTTTTATTTAGTTGTGGTGGTAGTTGCGGTGCAATTTGGGGCAATTATTATTAGAATAAACAGATATGGATTTACTGAAGAACGTTATATGGTTTTAATGACGGCAGTTTGGGTATTGTCGCTCATTGTGTATTTCTTGTTGTTTAGAAAAAAACAACTTTTGTTTATTCCTTTCACCATGTTTATTGCTGTGGCCATTTCAACGGTTGGTCCTTTGAGCGCATTTAATGTATCGAAATTGAGCCAAATTAACAGAATTGAAAAGTTGTTGAGGGAAACAAAAATGTTCGATGGAAAAAAAATTGTCCCTTACTCCAAAGATTTTACGAAAATCAATTTAGAAACAAAGAGCAACGCTTCGGAATTTGTTTCTGAATTAAAATACATGGTAGAAAAATATGATATTACAGGTGCTGAACCATGGATTAAGATAAAATCGAAAAAGGATATAATGATTGATATCAATAAAAATTTGGGTGAACAAAGATTTTCTGATCGATATGAAATTCAACAAATTCAAAATGATAGTTTAAATGGTATTTTCAAAAGATTAAATTTAGAGGATGAAAATGATGTATATAACCCTGAAACAGTTGCAGCGGATCGTTATATATCATTTCCTATCAATGAGATTAAACTCACATTTGCCTTTACTCAATTGTTGGAAGCATCAAGTGTTTCTAATGACGCCGAAATAAATGCGACTGATGAAGATTTTAATCGTAGATTTAAATTCCAAATTGACAATAAAGGGATTGTTACCATACTAAAGTCAAACAAAACATATCGTTTTAGCATTGTAGCGGTCCAGAATATCATAAGAAACAATTCTAATGATTTTAACGATATGCGTCCAACAATACTAAGTTGTCAGGATCCCAAAGTAAAAGTTGTATTGGTGTTGAAATCCGTGACTGTAAATGTAAAAAATGAAATTACCTCCATTGAAGGTATTTGGTTGGAGTAATCACCCCTTTGCTTTCACCCAGAGTTCTTCCATTTCGTCTAGGGTCATGTCTTTTAATCCTTTGCCCATGATTTCGGCTTCGTTTTCCATGAATTGAAAACGATCTTTAAACTTCTTATTGGTGCGTGCTAAGGCATCGTCTGGATTGATACCGCTCAGTCTGGCATAATTGACTAGCGCAAATAGATAATCGCCAAATTCGGCCTCTTTGTCTTCCTTGGTAGTGGCTTCTTGGTATTCTTGCCATTCCTCAGTTACCTTTTCATACGCTTTTTCAGCTTCATCCCAGTCAAATCCTACTTGCGATGCTTTTTCTTGCATGCG
>CANFVI010000163.1 GCA_947450405.1 Flavobacteriales bacterium | reverse complement strand
TCAGTATGCCTTCTTGGGTGAATTTGAATTTTTGCATCAATTTAAGAGAAGGTGTGTTTTCAGTTCCGACCAAAGCTTCAATTCTATGCAGATTCATTTTGGTAAAGCCATGTTCAATAACAGCTTGCAATGCCTCGGTCATCAAGCCTTGACTTCTATTTGAAATGTCTTTTATTACATATCCAATTTCAGCCCTTTTGTGGTCGAAATACCAATTGTGAAAACCGCAAGAGCCAATAATAGATAAACTGGTTTTATCTAATAATTGAAAAACCTCTATGCTCCGGTTGTAGGTTGTATAACCGTGCAGGTATTTGTTTTTTTCTTTTTCAAATTCGTCTTGCGATTGCAGGCCTAAAAATAATTTGATTTCAGATTCCGAATAGTTTTCGAAGATATGGGTAAAGTCACTGGGACTTAGTTTTCGAAGCAAAAGCCTTTTGGTTTCTATGGTGTGGAATTTCATGGAGAGGGCGTTGAAAATTTAGAATAGAATTCTTGTGTTTTGAATGGTCTTAATATATTTAAAGTGTTAATTGTATTAATAAACAGTAACACCATTTTGATGTATTAGTAATCGAATTCTATACGTGTATTTCGATTTAATAAAAGAAGGACTAATGTGTTTGAATGCTTTTTTGAGGGCGCGTTTTTTTCTGCGGTATGCGATTTTTTCAAGCAAATTTTTACTTCTACAGCAAGTTGTCACCTCAATCAACTTGTTGCGTTTTGAGAAATATAAATTTATTTCTGAATGTTTTACCAAGTTTGGGTTTTGAGAAACGATTTTGTTAAGGGTGTCTTTAAGGTATTGGATTAACAAAGGTTTCATAGAGTCGAGATAGATTAAGTTAGGCCTTTGTTCTAATAGTATTTTTCTTGTTTGTTCTGATGGTAAATAAGTGGATTCAAAGAAGTCGTTGGTGTAAAAGCCTTCTCCTTGACTCTCCATTAATAAGTGCCGCTTCTCATTTAATTTTAAAATTGAATAAAGCGTATCAATGAATTCTTGAATTCTTTTGGCTTCAGGAATTCTGTCTACAAAATTATAAGGTGACCAATAGGATTTGTAGAGGTAAGAAGTTTGCTCCGAAATTTGGATATTGAATGTGCTGCCATCAAATCCATAGTTCCAAGACTTTATGGAATCTTGCGTTGGGATGTTTGCGATTTTATGATAGCATTCAAAAATTAGGCAGGCAGAGCTACTGTCGATATGAGTTAATTGTGTGTAGGTACTGTAGCTGTGTTTTGTTTTTTTGTGGGTTTTGTAAATATAAGTACAGGTTTGACCTCCAATCGTTTTGTTTTTATTTAACCCTATATCTACCACTGATGCATCGAGTTTAAACCGTAAATGAATGGAGTCGTTTGACTGAATAATCGGACTTAAATTTAATTCGTTTTCAAACTTTATTTTGTTCTTATACCATTCTGCACTGGTGTCGGTATTTTTGAATCTAATGGGTTTTGAAGTTGGATTGTTTTGTCCAACAGAATTTGCCATAAAAAACAGTAAAAATATATACGTACAAGTTAACCTCATTACTTCGAGAGTGTTGGATTTAAAATAGATTATCCTTTTTTATTGAGTTTTTACTTGGTACCCATTTTTGATTCTTCCGCAAATCAAATAAAAGCTGATATAATCTTTCCAGCCCAAAGGTGCCCATCAACCCGTAGTCACGTATGGATTTAGTTTTTCCGTTGTCGTAATTTATTTGTAAAAAAGATGTTTGATCATCGGTCCAGTTAACCGCATATTCATCTTCCAAAGTCTCGAAATTTATATAGTTGAGTATGTCGATTATTTCGTTGTAGTACTTTTGTTCTACAATTGTAGAAAATTGTCCTTCTATGTCTTTATCGTCTATTGTATTAAAAGCGCTTGCTGTCCAATTTGCTGTTCTGTTTTTATTGATGTTTAATTCAAAAATGGGGCAAGTGCCGTAACAAGCGCTTGTAGAATAATGAATAGATTGAATTTGGTGATTAGATGGTTTTTTGTTTTCTTCTATAAACCTCGAATATTTATAGATTAAGTTTTTAGATGAGATACGTGGGGTAGTATCAAAGTCTTTGTAATACAATCTTTTGTATTTAATTGTATTTTTTTCAATGGTCGCAAAGACGTAATCATAGCCGAAAGGTGGAGCAATTGGTATGATTTCATACGACTTTCCTTTGTCTAGAATGCAAAGTATATAGCTAGCAAAGTCTTCTTCAGTTCCCGTTATTAAGATATCAGTTAGGCCATTTTGATCAAGATCTCCTTTTTCCCAAGATGGTCTACTTCTCTTTTTGAAATATTTCAATATCCTGTTGTTTTTTATCGATAGACTATCTTTAAGCTCGAAATATTTGTATGAGCTATCGATACTTGTTAATAGGGATAAAATTTCTTCTTTGTTTTTTATACTGTCAATGTAATTTAGTTTCTTGAACACATTGTTTTGTGCCCTTTCATTACAAGAAAAAAGTATCAAAGAAATACATAGAAAAAGCAGGGATTTGTTCATGAAATTGCGAAAGTTTTTATTGGTTTTAGTCTATATAGTTTTAGAGTAAGTGGTAGTGTTTTATTTTATTTCCGCTCAATTAAACCTTCTAAATCTTGAATAAGAAAATCTTTATCGATTAAATAAATTAATGTGTGGTCAATTCGTTTATTATTGCCGGACTTCGGGTCATATACATATGTATCATAATAAATAGAGATTTTATCGCCACCAAGGTATTCAATTTTATAATTGTCGTAAAAAATGTTTTTGCTCTGGAAAACCTGTCTTTTAGAAACTTTTAGAGAGTCTAGGTTCGTATAATAAAAGGATGAGTCCGTGTCGAAAATCAAAAACAAATTTGAACTTAGTTTTTTCCAGCCATAGAAATTTTTTACACTTAAAATTTGTGAGTCCTCGAATTCGTAGTTGTTGGCGTAGAGATAATACGAGTTGTTTTTTAAGGTGTAATAGATGCCTTGCTCTATTTTTTTGTTCTTTTCTTGAATGGTGATGGCTAGGGTTTCATTGATTGATTTGCTGTTAGGTTTACTTAAGTGCGTTTTAATTATGTTGGTGTCAATATTTGGAAGGTCATAGCTTTTTTTGCTTGGACCATAGATTAGCGTTTTATTGGTGTTTTTATATTTGCTGATATTTTGTATGGCACATTCTACCAATTTTAGTGTAGTTTCTGCTTCAATATCATAGGCACTCATGTGAATTGTGATTCTCTGGCCATGGGATTTTGTTGAACTGCTGTCATAGGCTATAGTGAATTCCAATTTTTCCTTTTTGTGAAAAAAGCATTTAAAATCAATTTGAATGTTTTCTTTATAACCAAGCTTTAATGAAAGTTTTTCAGCCAATTCGCCAATTAAAAATATTTTATTTCGGTTAAAAAAACCTAGGTTATCAGACGTTCCAATACGAATGTTTCCCGATTTTTTGCTTATGTAAACAGAGTCGGCTTTTACGTTTGCTAATACCGTAAGAAGTATGAGAATTAGAATGTTTTTTTTCATTTAGTTCAAACTGTCATTTGATTTTTGATTCGATGTATAGAATGATCTCATTTCTATTCTTTCGTCTGTTCCACACCATCTTTAATGGCGGCAATTAATACCTCAAGCTTAATGTCTTTAAGCGATTTGAATTTTATGCAATAGCCCGTAACGCTTGCTTTACCAATCGTTGATCCATAAGTGTTAAGCAAATGCTTTTTGTCTTTTAGTCCAAGAATATAAATTGAAATTCCCGTGCTGTTTGCGCAGTGGCCAATTTGAAAGAATTCTTTGGTGTTGCCTTTTGCATACGTTAGGGTTTGTTGGCCATAGCCAATAGTGGGATTGGTAACTGCTTTTCCTTCTTCGTTAAGTCCCATAT
>CANFVI010000162.1 GCA_947450405.1 Flavobacteriales bacterium | reverse complement strand
GTTTCTCAGGCATGTGTGAAAGTTGAATATGTGAAAGCGTATTTACCAAAAGACACAGTTTCTGGTGACCATAAAAATGCAGAAATTGGATTTTCGTATAGCATCGGTACTTGTCCCTCAAATACCTTAAATCCACTCGACAAAGATGCTGTTAAGATATACCCCAACCCTGGAACTACCTTGATGTCTGTATTGTTTAGAGAGAATATTATAAATCCTTCAATGGATTTGTATTCAGCCACAGGTCAACATGTGATGAAATTGGCATCGAAAGATTTTGATGTAAGCACATTGGAAAGTGGCATTTATTTCTTGAAAATAGAAACTGAAAATTCTAAATTAACCACTAAAATCATTGTAAATCATTAATATGAAAAATTTATTTTTTACAATTATATTTTGGGGGATGTGTTCAGGTTTACAAGCACAAAAAATCCGCCATACAGAAATTTTAGGCCGTCCGACCGATAAAAGCATAACCGTACAATTGTTTTTTGATGAGGATGCAGACATTGCCGTTGAATATGGTACTTCTTCAGGGAATTATACCAATAAAACACCTTTTGCTTCCTTTGTAGCGGGTGATCCTGCTGAAATTGAGATTGGTGGATTAACCCCAAATACAAAGTATTACTACCGTGTAAATAGCAGAAAAACTGGATCAACCACAATAAGTTATCGTCCTGAATTTACGTTTGTTACGGCAAAGCCAGCAAATACGCCATTCACGTTTGTGATTCAAGCTGACCCACATTTAGATGCTCAATCGGATACCAATATTTATAAGCTTTGTCTTAAAAATCAATTGGAAGACAAGCCAGACTTTCAAATTGATTTGGGTGATATTTTGATGTCAGATAAATTATTTAATGCTTCAAGAAAAATTCCTCGCGACACTGTTACTTATCGCAGCCATTTGATGCGTTCGTATTATGAATTAATCAATCATTCCGTTCCGTTATTTATTGCATTGGGTAATCACGAAGGTGAAAGTGGATGGAATTTGACTGGAAACGATCAAAATGTAGCAGTTTGGGGAACGGTTGACCGTAAAAAGTATTTTACAAATCCATTTCCAAATGGTTTTTATACAGGCGATACCATTGTTCATCCAATTGTAGGTCAAAGAGAAAATTACTATACTTGGACATGGGGCGACGCTCAGTTCATTGTACTAGATCCCTATTGGTATACCAAAACCAAACCAGATTCATTGAATGGCTGGAGATGGTCATTGGGCAAAGTTCAGTACGATTGGCTGAAAGCAACCTTAGAAAAAAGCAATTCCAAATTTAAATTTGTATTTGCACATCAATTGGTTGGTGGCGATCCAGATGGACGTGGTGGTGTTGAATATGCCGAGAGATATGAATGGGGTGGTAATAACTTGAATGGAACCCGTGGATTTGAAACTAACCGTCCTGGTTGGTATAAACCAATCAAAGACTTATTAAAAGAACACAGAGTAACTGTGTTTTTTCATGGGCATGACCATTTCTTTGCCAAACAAGAAAAAGAATGCCTCATCTACCAAGAAGTGCCTCAACCAAGCCATCCTAATTTTATGAACGCCAGTTCTGCAAAAGCATACGGTTATTTGGAGGGACAAATTTTACCGAATTCAGGTCATATACGTGTTTCGGTGGCTCCGGAAGGTGTGAAAATTGAATATGTAAGAACCTATTTGCCAAAAAATGAAACTGGGACAAGACATAATAAAGACGTATCAGCAAGTTACTACATTGGTGCAACCAATTGTTATGATTCTTTATCATCTGGAATTCCAATTTTGTATAATAGCAATTACTCAGATGAAATTGCATATCCAAATCCCTTCGAAAAAGAAACTACGATTCAGTTTTCGGTATTGAAATCTGAAAATATGAGTATCCAAATTTTGAATAGCAACGGGCAAATGGTGAAAGAACTAATCTCAGATCAGAATATTCCTGTTGGAAATTATAAAGTAATTTGGGATGGAACCAATTCATTAGGAGCCGATGTGAATTCTGGAATGTATTGGTATTCTATCAAAAGCAATCACGCCGAAATTAAAACAGGCAAGATCATTTTAAACCGTTAATCAATAATTATATGAAAAACTACATAGCAATTTTGGGACTATTATTCATTTCCTTTGGAAAGTTAGGTGCCCATTCAGCGCATTACGAGAATGCAAATACCAAACAATGGTATTTCCAAAAACAACATGCGGTGATCGATGCCACATTCTATTTCTCTAGAAATGATTCGGCATTTTTCGAAAAAGCGGATGGCGCTGTAATTGGTTTGCCAATTGCTGACTTGACCTCAAGCGATCAGAAATTTGTTAAAACCAAAATTGTTGAAATTGAACAAATTAATAAGAAAATTGAACAAACCAATTTACGAAATACGACTTCACAAAATTCAACATCACATTTCAATTTGATTGAAGTGGGTTTAATTATTTTGGGTGGACTAATATTTTTAGTTTTAGCGAAAACTAACAAACGATTGTTCGTGCCAATGGCAGGTGCAGTGGTGTTGGTTGCTTTCGTCGGATTTAAGTCTGGAAATATTGGAAAAAGGTCAACAACCACAAGTCCTTCATTTATGGATTCTGCTTTTTCATATTATAAACCAACCATCAATACGCGTTGGGACAACACATATTTTTACGTTGAATCAAAAGGAATTGCCGATCATGAAATGATGATAGGAATTACTTCTTGGCAACAACAAGTCCCTGTTCCTCAATGTTATATAGGATCAAACGCCTGGTCAATTCCATTGAATCCAGTAATTGCGTCTACACCGGTTCCAGTAAATAGCAAACATTTTTTAAGAGGTGCAATAGCCATAGCAGTCAATGGAATACCCATTTTCAATCCATACACCAACACCGGAGTTGATGCGTTTTTAGATGGTCAATTGGATAATTTTGGTGGACATAGCGGCCGTGCCGATGACTATCATTATCACATTGCGCCTACTGTTCTGTATAACAAAATTCCTAAAACATCTCCGATTGCTTTTGCATTAGATGGTTTTGCCATTTATGGCACCCTAGAACCAGATGGTTCCGCAATGAAAACACTAGATGCAAATCATGGCCACTATGGAAACAATGGTGCCTATCACTATCACTCATCGTCTTCTGCACCTTACATGATTGGGAATATGGTTGGTAAAGTAACGGAGGATTCTACCTTGCAAATTATACCTCAAGCAGCGGCAAAAGGAGTTCGTCCTGCGTTGACACCTTTGAAGGGAGCCGTAATTACGCATTGCTACCCTTATCCAACTGGAGATGGTTATAAATTAACTTACACCGTAGGTTCAGAAAAAGATACCGTAGATTATAGTTGGACAAGTGCAGGTAAGTTTACCTATAAATTTATTGTGAATGGAGTAACCACTGTGAATACATACAATGGTCAAAAACCCTGCACCGTTCCTGTAACCTCTGCTGTAAATAACCTTTCCAAGGAAATCGTTTTGAATATTTATCCAAATCCAGCAACCGATATTGTGAATTTGTCTTTTTCTAATGAGGGACAAAAATCATTGGTAAAGAAAATAGCTGTGATCAATTCTTTAGGGAAAGTTGTTTTTGCAACAGATAATTTCGTAAATAAAATTGATTTAAATCAATTCAGTAGCGGAATTTATTATATTTCAGTTGATATTGCAAGTCAATCGATTACTCAAAAAATAATCGTTCATTGATGATGATAAAATATCGAAACATAATTTGTTTAATTGCGCTGATTTTTTTCAATGCTGCTTTTGCCCAATACAAAGGAACAGGATCTGTAACTCAGGGTAAAGCCACAGATATTTTGGTTTCGAATTTGTTTTCATGCACAGGTGGAAGGGTTGGCGGTTTGGCAAACATCAAGTCAACCGATGG
>CANFVI010000161.1 GCA_947450405.1 Flavobacteriales bacterium | reverse complement strand
TCGCCAGATACACCCAAATTGGCAGATAAGTGTAAAGTAGTATGAGTGTAATATTTGGTTTCTTCTGATTCATTTCCACAAGAATCCACAGCAGCAAGATAATAAGTAAATGGTCTTTGTTTTGGATTGCTTGTAGTATCAATAAATGAGCTTGCAGAATCAAAAGGAACGCTTCCAAGTAAATCGAATACTCCTGCAAAGTTTGATTCTTTATAGATGTTGTAGGATACAATTCTCATGCCTGTAGATTTTTCCCATACTAATTTATTTCTATTCATTACAGTATCTACCGTAACCATACAAAGTTTTTCTGTTGGTGGAGCGATGATTTGTACAGTAATTCTATTAGAATATCCCGAACAACCTGATGCCGAATCATAGGCATAAACAGAGTATGTTCCTGACGTTTTTGCATATATTTTTTTGTCATACGAATAAGCAGGATACCATCCCATTTTTCCTGTTATGCCAGTGGCTTCAAGTTGAACAGAGTCACCTTGACATAGAAGAGTATCACCGTTGGCTTTGATTTTAACATTGTTAAAATTGATACTTTTGATGTTGTAAATCATAGATGTATCAAAACATCCATTTAGTGATTTTGAAACGGCAAAATATTTTCCTGTTTTGGTAACAGTAAGACTGCTTACTGTATCGCCTGTATTCCATCTGATTTTTGAGGTTGAATAACAGTTTAAAATGACTTCTTCATTGTTGCAAAGGCTTATGTCTGGTCCAGCTTTACCCCAAGCATATACACTGATGTAATTCTCATTCAAAGTTACTTTTACATGGTTTGAAGTATCCATGCAATAAACACTGTCATAGGCCACCACTTGGTAGTCTCCAGTTTTGTTAACAGTTCTCGTTCCACCATAATAGCCATCATTCCAATAGATATAAGATGGATTTCCTGTGTAACTCACGGTTAATTTAATGTCTTTACCGCAGGTGTCAATGCTTTTGCTTGCATTGATCTTTATTTTGAATTTTTTTGTAAAACAAGTGTCAAACAAACCTTGCGCTTTGCTTTGGTTTGTAGTTAAAGTTGAAATTAAGATAAATATGAAAGAAATTGAGAGTGTAAGTTTGTTTTTGAAATTGATTGTGTTCATAACAGATTTGTAATATGAAACAAATCTAACATAGAAAAGTTCTATTGAGTTGAATATAATTACAGAATATTTGAATTATGACGCATTTGTTGCAGTTGTTTAATCTTTTTGATGATAACTATATGCTATAACCAGTTTTTTCTTTTAAACCAAAGTCCAAATACAATACTTACGGTAATCATGGCAATCCAAACTCCCACATAACCATATTTTTGCGATAACTCAGGCATGTGTTGGAAGTTCATTCCATAAACACCCACTATAAAGGTTAAGGGCATGAAAAAAACCGAAAATACAGTGAGTACTTTCATTACATCATTGGTTTTTTGAGAAGCAACCGACAAATATATGGTGAGTAAGTTGCTTACATCGTCAATTAATTGGTCATAGAACATTTCCAATTTGCCGTGTAAATCAATTACATCTCTCAAATCTGGCGACATTTTATGGTGGCTTTGCATTCCATTCAATACTTCTCTCGTGAGTAAAAGTTGTTTTTTGCCAATGGTACTTTGGCGTTTCAAGAAATATAGCGCTTCAGTAAAACTCTGTTTGGTGTTTTTGAGGAAAATCAAATCTTCAATTGCATCAATTTCTGCCGCCAATTTATTTTGATATTTCTCATAAGTGCGCAGCACTCCTTTAATTATTTTTGTTGCCAGTTCATGGGTTGAATCAATTTTTTGGGGATTCACATATTTATGTATAATGTCCTCCAAAAAAGAATGCGGCAATCTGTGAATGGTGATTATTAATTGGGCATTGATAAAAATGGCCACTTTTGTACTCATTTCTTGAATGGTATGGCTATTTTCATTTTCAATATGGAGCGCTCGGGTAAGTATAAAATCCAATGGAGAAAGCTCTTCGTATTTTGGCAAATGATCGGGTTCCAGACAATCTTGAATAGATGCTTGGCTTAAGTTATGGGTTTTGCAAAAATCTGTCAAATCATTTTGGTTTGGATTTTCTATGTCAATCCATTTGATTTTTGATTCTACTAATGTGAATTCGCGAATTTTCATTTTAAATATTTTATTATGAAAACTTATTATCTAAGTTCTAATGCGAAGATATAATATTTTGACCGGTACCAAATTTGAGAGTAGTTTAAAATTCATTAAATTGCAAATCATTTGAATAGGATTTTATTTATTCAAATGCAACCTTTTTGTATTTTTACGTCTTGATTTTAAAATGATCAAATTAGCAATGGGAATTAAATTTATAAAATATAATCCAATCAAATCAACAATGAAGAGAATTTCAGTTTTGATTTTGTGTTTTTTAATAATGTCTTATGCCAATGCGCAGAATAAGTTTCAGATAGTTGCAAATCATGATAAAGATTCCGTTGTTTGGTATATTAAAAATTTGAATAAGGATTCAATAAAACTTGGAGCAGCCACGTTGGATTTTTTTTATCAAACACCAAATCTAATGATCTGGCCTTATTGGTATTTCGGGGGAAATAGATATTACCAAAGATCGGGCAAATTCTGTGGTGAAAAATATTGTTGGAAATATAAAACTGAAATCGGAATGGGATTAGATGCTTGGGTGAAGTCTGGTGATTCTTTTCCAATTATATCTGGTGATAATTATGCTGCCAAAGATTTTGATACGCTAATGATGGCAAATTTTGAGCTTTATTGGTCAGACACTTCGGGTATTTCCCACAAAACCATAGTAACGCCGCCGGGTTCGACATGTGCCTATGAATCGCTATTTTTATCGGCTGGTGATTTGCCTGATAAAGGTATCAAAAAAGGAAGTAATGTATTTTTTCAAATGCATGAGGGATCTAAAAAATACCTTTTCGGCAGTAATGTTGCAATAGCCATATTATTTGATAATTACACATTGAAACCTTATTGGGTGGGTTCGGTTTTTCCTCAAAATCCGGCAGGGCAAATGTGGAAGGACTTTGGTTACCCCATAGATTCACAAGTGTTTTACCAGTTTCGAATGGTAAATTCAGTGGGTCAAAAAACAGGCACACTTGATAGTATTATTGATGGGATGAATACTGGCGATTATATTGCCTTGGTTTCATATAATACCTATTCAATTGGTGCAAATAGTTTTAAATCTGTTTTTGCTAAAATTGGGGTAAATATTAATTCTCTTAGTGGTGGTGTGTGCTTTACCATATTGGGTCGTAAGGATTTGCCTGTGGGGAAAGCACAAGTTAAAATTGCCGCTGATCCATTAGTTGGAGCTTTCTTGAAAATTCCAATTATTAAACAGCAACCATCTAATGAGTGTTTGAATTACGCTTCTTGCTTTGAAAAGTATGTTTTCAAATTAAATCCTTACGTAAACAAACCTCATTTGAATGTATATAAAAATAGGGTTTCACCATTGAAAATTTGGCCAAATCCTTCATCCGATGGAGTATGGAATATTCAACTTCCTCAAGACGCATTTAATCTTGAAGTTTTAGATGTTACAGGTAAAAAAATACATATTCAACCAATTCCATCAGGAGCAAAAGGAATTACATTAAATGCAACTGATTTTGAATTAGAAAAGCAACATGGAATTTATCTTATTAGGGTTTTAAATGCCCAAGGGAATTTGCTTTCCACTGGGAAGGTTGTTAAATAATTTAGGGTACAAATTTTTGATTTAATCTCATTTGAAAGTAATGTTTTTTAGTTGAGACAACATTTTGTTTAAATTTATGTCTATAACTTTGAAACATTATGAAAAGATTTTTACCCTTTCTCTTATTCGTCTTTACTTTCTTTGGAACAAAGCAATCTCAAGCTGGATCTACTTGTAACTGGGGATCTCGAATTCCTTACTTTTTAACGTGGGATAGTTGCGGAAGTA
>CANFVI010000160.1 GCA_947450405.1 Flavobacteriales bacterium | reverse complement strand
TATGACATGTCGGCCCCAACCAAATGAGATGCATTGGCGTGAAATGCCAAAAACAAGAAAACCAAAAAAGGAATAATTTTTCTAATCATAATCAATAATTTACAAAGTTAGGCTATAGTAAAATCAAGCTATACAGACTATTGATTGGTGTATAGTATTTTAGAAAAAGGATACTTAATAAACGCTAGGTAAAAATAATCCTAGGTATTAAATAAAAACACTCACAGAGTATTTAGCTAAACATAGAAATATGCTTATTTAGGCATTTTAGACATATCCATGTGGAGTATGTTCCATCGATGTCCATCCAGATCACAAAAACCTGCACCGTACATCCAACCTTGGGTCCACCCTGGCTTGCCATAAACTTTACCACCGGCCTTTTCAACCAATGCTATTAACGCATCTACTTCTTCGGGAGACTCAGCATCGAAAGACATAAGAATCTCATTGGATTTTGCTGTTTCTGTAACAGAATTTTGTATAAAACCACCAAACATCGAATTTGGAAACAACATCACTGCCACCTTTTGCTCACCAATTACCAAACCTACCATGTCATCATTACAAGCATGTTCTTCCATGATTTTAAATCCAATTGCTTGATAAAATTCTCTGGATTTAACAATATTTTCAACACCAAGATTCAACCACATTTCTTTTGCCATAATCCTTCAAATATCCCTCAAATAAATGTAAATTAAAACTGATAACTCAAACGAAATCTCAATCCGGCGGCAAATCGCTCATCCCTGTATTCGTTTAACTTATAATTAACCAACAAATAAGGTGAAACTTGAGCAACGAAATGCTTTTTAAATTGGGTTTCCAATCCAAGACTCAATATTCCATTATTCAATATCATTCCCTGACGAACAGATTCAGTACTATTTGTTTTTGGCATTTCAGCATTGAATTTGCTTTCGTATTTCACCATTTGACGTACCGATAAATCTATATCCGTACCCAAGCTTCCTACAAAATTCAAATTGTTTTTCAAAGGGAAACGATAATTGATACTCAATGGCAATTGCAATAACGCATACTGGAAATCAATATTAGAAATATCAGTAGCACTGCTATAACTCGATGCATATTCACTTCTGAAATCTCTAGACTTGCGAAAATAATAATCCTTATCATCTTTAAAATGATCGCTGGTAATCATTCCCTTTTTAAGTCCTACAACAACCGACCAATGTCTATTCAAAAGCAATTCGCCAAACAATCCAACGCCCATTTGCTCATGAGCAAATTCACCGTTAATCCCCAATCTGTATTTCCAAGTCTTTAAAAAATCGAATGGTTTCATTTTTGGAACTGCTGCTTTTTCTATTTCCAAAGTATCGTTTTCGGTCTTCGTTATTGCAGCTATTTTTTTGGAAGTATCAACGCCTACATTGGCAAAACGATAAGATTTATTAGTATCTAATTCGTGCTCCGGCTGATTCAATTTCTGAACATTTTCTTTTGAACCTATTTCAACTGCATCAGCATTTGATACCAAATTGGAATTTGATTTATGCTGATTTTGAGGGACAATAGATTTTTCAATTTTATTCTGACCAACAGTCTGATTATTAAAAATTGCAACATTTTGAGCATTTTTATTTTTTAAACCAATACGTGTAATTTGACTACTTTTAGTAGTATTTGATTCTAAATTTTGATTTTTATCAACACCAATACGATTTAATTCACTTTTCAATTGATTAATTTGAAGTTGACTTTCTCTTTGAATTTGTTGAATTTGATTTTTGTTTTCAATTTGATTTTGAACCACCAATTGATTACTCTTCAACAACTCAGTTTGCATTTCATTCACTGCCGATATCAATTTTTCATTTGCAGCACGTTGCTCCACTGTCCATACTACCAGCGAAGAAACCAATGCCAATGCAACAGCTGCAGCTACCCATTGGATCCATGAACTAGATTTACCAGAAAGATTTTGGCGCACATAACCATGAACACGATCAATTTCTTGATCTGTAGCCAAAAGATTATGTTGATCTATCTTTCTTTTTAAAACTTCGTCGAAAATTTCATTTTTCATGAGTACGGGTAATTTTTAGTGCATAGGATTTAGACAAATGGGGGTATTTCTGTTGAATCATCGCTTGCAATTTGTGTCGTGCATCTTGCAAATTTGATTTCGATGTTCCTTCTTTAATATTTAACATTTCGGCAATTTCACGGTGATTATATCCCTCAATAACATAAAGGGTAAATACCATGCGATAAGATGGAGTTAACTCTTGTATGAGCCCCATAATTTCATCAACCGACATTTTACTCACCACATCATAATCAACATCTACGAAATCATAATCCTCAATGTCGGTTTGATTGGTAAATTTTTCATATTTATGATAGTAGTCAATTGAAGTATTCACCAAGATGGTTCTAAACCAGGCCTTAAATGGTTTTAAGGTATCGTATTTTTCAAGGTTATTAAATACTTTCAAGAAACTATCGTTTACCATTTCCTCCATTTCTTCGGTAGAATTGGCATATCTGCTGCAAACCGTTTTCGCGTAGCCTAAATATTGACGAATCAATTCCCTTTGTGCGGCAGAATCACCTTTGATACATTGGAGTATCAAACGTTCGAAATTCGACTCTGGAGAGATTGATTTGGCTTTAAAAAACATAATTTGCTGCAGACTTACTTATCAATACGTATAAGCACTAAATTTGGTGGGGTAAAGATACAATTTTATATTTCTCTATAAATCTACCCCACCCTTTTCAATAAACTTCCGTAATGGGGAGTATAGCAATATCAATTATGGTAAAAAGTTACTCAAACTAACAATTAAAAAAACAAAAACATGAAAAAAATCAGCATTTTAACTGTAATTGGTTTAAGCTTTTTTGCAAACCAAGGCAAAGCACAAGATTCAACAAGAACTTTGATTCACATGCCAAAAATCAACACAATTGGATTATACATTGCTCCAGAATATCAGTATGGACAAATCAATTCTAAACTTACTTCTCTTGGAGGAATTTCTGCCATGGCAATCTTTAATGAAAAATTTGCAATTGGCGCAACTATGAACCATTCATTGGTGAGAGATTTACAACCCATTAATATTGCAAATACCACCACTCCACTTTATTTAAGAGTGAATTATGGTGGATTAAAAATGGAATACACTGTAAATCCACATTCTTTGGTTCACGTTTCATTTCCTTTAACAGTTGGAATGGGGAATGCAAGTTATGATTCTATTGGATCGTTTAGAACCAAAGATACTGCTCATAGAATGAGTATGATGAATCAACCAAGAAATGGCAATCAGTTTTTTGTAATTCAGCCTGGTATTCAACTTGAAGCAAACTTAATGAAAGTTGCAAAGGTGTATTTAGGCGCAAATTATAGATTTGCATTTAACCAAGACAATGCAAACACATTATCAACCAAATATATGACTGGATTTGGTGTTTACGGAGGATTAAAAATTGGTCTTTTCGATTATAAAATCAAAGGAAAAACCTCAAAGAATTAAAGAATTTATAATTTCAGAAAAAAGGCTGTTTCTTTATTGAAACAGCTTTTTTTTTTATTTCTTTCTAGGTTTAAAATAATCTCGAATATCTATAACGAGGCTTTCAAACTTTTTCATTTGATCTGGCGTGCAAATCGTTTTCAATGTTTTTGCTTGTTCAAAACGAAGAAGTTCCATCTTGTATTCATTATCAGAAACCCTTTTGGCTATTGATTTTACAAGAACGGTATCTGTTTGTGCATTAAACATGAGTTCATTCATTGAATCGCGTTGACTTTTTATGATTTTACGCAATTTAGATTCTTTCATAAAAAAATCTTCACGTAAAGCTTTCAGTTGCTCAATTTGTTTTGGCGTTAACTGCAATTCATCTTTTAATACCCCAAAAATTTCATTGATATTTCTGTCTGGCCTTCTTCCATCAAATTGCTCGGGTGGTTTTGGAATCACCAGGAAAACAACAATGGCAACATTCATCAAAACCAAGAAAATAATCAATTTGAATAATAGCTTATTTTGTTTTAATACATCCATATTTTAAAATTTTGACGAACTGGTTTGAATGAAAAATGTTGTGGCCAC
>CANFVI010000159.1 GCA_947450405.1 Flavobacteriales bacterium | reverse complement strand
ATAAATAATTGTACAAAGCTGTTCTTACACCACCAATGTGTAAAGGTCCTGTAGGACTTGGAGCAAAACGAACGCGAACGGGTCTTTCTGTTGACATAAAAATTGAAAGGTGCAAAGATACGGAAACAAACTTGTTTTGTATCTTTGCACTATGAATCTAATTGAACAAGTAAATGCTGGGGTAATGGCAGCGATGAAAGCCAAAGACGCCGATAGGTTGAGAGCACTTCGTGGTATTAAAAGTGCATTTTTATTATTGCAAACAGGAGAAGGTGTAACTGAGGTAACCGACGACATGTGCATCAAGGCCCTACAAAAGCTTGCTAAACAAAGAAAAGATTCGTTAGAAATATACAACACTCAAGGAAGAGAAGATCTTGCTGTTGTTGAAAGACAAGAACTTAGCATCATTGAAGAATTTCTTCCAGCTCAAATGAGCGAAGCCGATGTTCGTGCAAAAATTCAAGCAGTAATTGCCGAATCAGGTTTTTCTGGACCAGAAAATATGGGCAAGGTAATTCCATTGGCAATGAAAGCACTGAGCGGACAAGCCGATGGTAAATTGATTTCACAATTGGTAAAAGAGCTTTTATAAGCCTTTTGCCAATTAATTTTTATAGAAAAGCGCCAAAGCAGCGCGTATTTGACCGTCAAGAATTAACTTTTTGGCGGTTTGGTGTATATCACCCAATCCAAATTGCTCCAATGCATGGTCTATTTCCTCACTTGTAGGAATATTAGGTTGACCAGCAAGTTTCCCAATATCATTTGCTGTTAGCACTTTGCTCTGCTTAATTTCTTCAGGTAATGCATCATAACCTATGGTTTTTTGCATCGGTTGAGCCAATTGAAATAGGCTGTTTTCATCCGTTTTGCAATACCAATTTCCACCCAAACGTCCAACCAAATTCATCTTGAGTTGAGATATCTTTCCATCTTCACCCAAAACTTCTTCGTTGATATGTACTTTCATAACTTGACAAATTACCAAGTTACCTGCACCACCGCCCGTTCCCATTTCTTTCACTTCAAGTACTTTGCACTCTAATTGAACTGGACTTTCAGCCACCCTAAAAGGTTTGATTAATTCAGATGCTATGGGTGAAAAGCCCGCTTTTTCAAATTCATTTACACCTTGTTCCCAAGGTGCTGCAGCAACATTCATCTTTTCAACCATATCCATTGTAACCACATTTATTACAACCTCAGGTACTTCTTTCACATTTAAATACGTGTGCTTTGGTGTACCGTCTCTGCCACTATTATTTGGGGCAAAAATTACAATTGGAGGATTTGCACTAAAAATATTGAAGAAACTAAATGGAGCCAAATTTGGTTTGCCATCCTTATCTATTGTACTTGCAAAACAAATTGGCCTTGGGCCAATACTGCCAATTAAAAATTGGTGCAATTGAGGAATTGGCGTTTCTTTTGGATCAATGGTAAGCATTTTCATCATATTACATGGCCCATTTTAGCTCTTTTGGTATCTAAATATTTGGCATTATGCGGATTAGGCACAACCAACAAAGGTACATTTTCAATAATTTCCAAACCATATCCAATCAAACCTGTGCGTTTTTTAGGGTTATTGCTTAATAATCTCATTTTTTTAATTCCCAAATCACGAATAATTTGAGCACCTACCCCATAATCTCTTTCATCCATTCCAAATCCAAGTTGCAAATTGGCTTCAACCGTATCTAAACCTTGTTCCTGTAATTTATATGCTTTTAATTTATTTAGCAAACCAATTCCACGTCCCTCCTGATTCATATACACAATAACACCTTTGCCTTCTAATTCAATTTTTTCCATGGCTTTTTGTAATTGCTCTCCGCAATCGCATCTGCAACTTCCAAAAATATCGCCAGTTAAACAACTGCTGTGTACACGAACCAAAACAGGTTCGTCTTCAGTCCAAGTTCCCTTAATTAATGCCAAATGTTCTTGGTCTGTATCTTTTTGCTTGTAAGCTATCAAATCAAAGTCACCAAATTTGGTTGGCATTTGAACAGAGATTTCACGCTTGATCAAACTTTCATGGGCAATTCTGTATTTGATTAATTGTTCAATACTTACAATTTTCAAATCAAACTTTTTAGCAACGTGAACAAGATCTGGCAATCGCGCCATAGTCCCATCTTCATTCAAAATTTCAACGATGCAACCGGCCGGCTCAAATCCTGCCATTCTCGATAAGTCAATCGCCGCTTCGGTATGTCCAGCCCTACGCAAAACACCTTCTTTTTTGGCACGTAATGGAAAAATATGTCCTGGTTTCCCCAACTCATCATTTTTGGTATTCGGATCAATCAACGCCATGATGGTTTTTGACCTATCTTGGGCAGAAATTCCAGTAGTACAGCCATTTCCAAGTAAATCAACACTCACCGTAAAAGCCGTTTCATGGGTAGCGGTATTTTTACCTACCATCATGTCTAATGCCAATTCTTCACAGCGCTCCTCTGTTAATGGAACACAAATTAATCCACGACCTTCTTTGGCCATAAAATTAACCAACTCGGGAGTCATGTTTCGGGCAGCAGTCAAAAAATCTCCCTCATTTTCCCTATCTTCATCATCAACTACAATGACAACTTTGCCATTTTTAATGTCTTCAATGGCTTCTTCAATGGTATTTAAAACGATGATATTTTCTAACGACATATGCTAATTTTTTACAAATTTACAATCAATTTTACCGTGTTTATTTTTTTTATTTTTTAGGATAGAAATATCTCGATAAATCGCTTACTTCGAACAATGGAACAGCCGAACAAAACAGAAATTATTTCAGCGGTAAAAAATCGTATTCTTTCCATGCTAAATACGGTAACCGAAAGTTTAGAATCTGAAAGAAATGCAATTCAACAAGAAACCAAAAGTTCTGCTGGTGACAAATACGAAACGCAACGCGAAATGCTTCAAGCAGACATTCGACGTTCTGAACATCAATTAAATGAATCTACACATCATTTAGATATCATAGACCATTTATTTGATTTTCATGGAAATATTATCGTTGGAACCGTGATTGAATTAAAACAAGACAAACAGAACATGTGGCTGTTTATTGGTCCTGCAATTGGCGATGTAGTTGTGAACCAAATTAAAATCAAAACGGTTTCTCAAGCTTCCCCATTTGGTCATTTACTTATGGGCAAAACCATAGGCGATACAATTAATTTCAATCAGAAATCATTTTCAATAGTTAATTGTTATTAAGATATGGTGGACTTAAAATCATATTTTTCAGAATTAAATCAAAAACAATCTGATTATTTCAATGAGGGAATTACCCTGTCGGTTGAATTTAGAAAATCGCAACTCTTGTTATTAAAAAAAGCAATTGAAGCCTATCAAGATGAAATCACAGAAGCGCTTTTAATTGATTTAGGGAAATCTGAATTCGAAAGTTACACCACAGAAATTGGATTTGTTTTAAGCGAATTAAAACATACAATTAAAAACATTGGCAAATGGAGCGCAGATATTTCTGTAAAATCTCCAATGGCACTATTTCCCTCAAATAGCAAAATTATCAATCAACCCCATGGCAAAACCCTTATCATTGCGCCATGGAATTATCCTTTCCAATTGTTGATTGCACCCTTAATTGCTTCAATTGCGGCAGGAAATACATCCTTACTAAAGCCATCTGAATTAACTCCGAAAACCGCAGCTGTATTGAGTAAAATTATTCATGCAACTTTTTCTGAAAACTATATTGACATTGTTGAAGGAGATGGTGCTGAAGTTGTTTCAAGTGCAATTGATCATTTTCAACCTGATTTCATCTTTTTTACGGGCTCAACGGCAGTGGGTAAAATCATTGCCAAACAAGCGGCTCAATATTTAATTCCAACAGTTTTAGAATTAGGCGGTAAAAGTCCGTGTATTGTAGATGGTTCTACTTCTGTAAATACCACTGCAAAACGTATCTTAATGGGCAAAACCATCGATGCTGGCCAAACCTGTGTTGCCCCAGATTATATTTTGGTTTACGAAAAACATTTGCCTGAGTTTGTTCAATCTATGAAAACTGCAATCCATGAGTTCTATGGAAAACATCCTTTAGAATCGGCAGATTATACAAAAATTGTCAATACACATCATTT